>NZ_CP117982.1:3144671-3282261 GCF_030708075.1 Candidatus Epulonipiscium viviparus
TCTTTACATATCCCGTACGTTTCTGATTACTTCTATATATATCACACGGTGCGGCCTGATTGAAAGACAGTGCAATGCCATCTGCCGTATCTGTAGCGGCAACATCCCAAGTGGCAGTCGTTTCCGAAATTGCAACATCGACCCACTCCACATAAACATTGATATCGAAGTTTGAGTACAAAGTCAATTTTACCTTTGGATTTTTGAGAGTTATATCAGCCGCGTATTCTCCCTCGTATTCTGCAGCGGGAGTGGGAGCACGGGAAATTTCAATTTTATCAGCCAGAACAACTTCGATATTGTTGCATACCAAAGATAACGATACATAGGCATCGCACTCATATTCAGCTTGCGCTGCAAATCTCCATTTGATAGTCGCAGTTTTGGAAATTGTATCGGCTATAGTTGCCTTGGTGGTGTATGTGGCAATAGCATTTCCGCCACTCGATAGCCTATCAAATGAGAGCCCCATAGCAAGGTTTCCCGATACAATATTTCCGAGCCAAAAATCAGATTGTCTTAATAACCTCCAACTTGGCCTTCCTTTTTCGTTAAAATCTCCGTCAAATAAACTTTTATGAGGCATATTAAAGCCCACTAATATAACATCGGTTGGTGCGATTCTCATAGTTGCAGCTCCTTAGACTAAGTAATTTCAAAAATTCTAAATCAAAATCGTAGAATATGTCAAGCCCCGGTCACTAGCTTGACAAGTGGTAGCATTAAGATTATAATACATGTGTATAATGGAAAAATTTGTAATAATTTTAATATAAATTATAGAGGAGTATAATATGAAACCTAATGTAATTATAATTTATGCAGATGATTTAGGGTACGGAGATTTATCATGCTATGGGGCAGAGGATATAAAGACCCCGAATATCGATGCGTTGGCAGAAGAGGGGGTTCGGTTTCAGCAAGCATACTCGACTTCTTCGGTGTGTACACCAGCCAGATACGGACTTCTAACAGGGCAATACCCATTTTCAAATAATCAGATTAGAATTTTGCCAGGAAATGCGCAGCATTGCTTAATATCTAAAGAACAAATTACGCTTCCGAAAATGTTTAAGGCAGCAGAGTATAATACTGCGGTTATAGGCAAATGGCACTTGGGGCTTGGCGATGGAGCAGTCGATTGGAACGGATATATCGAGCACACTCCAAATGATATCGGATTTGATTATTCGTTTATATTTCCGGGCACAAATGACAGAGTACCAACAGTGTTTGTAAAAAATCATCACGTGGACAACTTAGATGCGGACGATCCGATGACGGTTTTTTATGGAGCAGAAGACAAATGTTCGTTTATTGATCAGATAGACACATATAAAAAAGATCCCGACAAGTTGAGAATTACATCTACTCACGGGCACTCAAATATGATAGTAAATGGCGTAGGACGCATTGGGTATATGAAAGGCGGAAAGGCAGCGATCTGGAAAGACGAAGAGTTGACTGATACTTTTTTAACACAGGCAAAAGAGTTTATGGACTCTAGTGATCAGGCACCGTTTTTCTTATACTTTGCCGCGCATCAGCCACACGTTCCAAGATTGGCAAATCCAAAATTTGTGGGAGCCACAGAGATGGGGCCTCGAGGCGATGTGATAGCAGAATTTGATTACACTGTTGGAGAAATCGTGGCTTATCTAAAGGAGAAAAATTTATTAGAGGATACGATAATAATAATTTCTAGCGATAACGGACCAGTATTTGACGATGGCTATAACGACCACGCATTTGAGCTTGCAGGAAAGCATAAGCCAGCTGGACCATTTAGAGCCGGAAAGTATAGTAAATACGAAGGCGGAGTGCGTATTCCTTTTATATTGTCTTGGAAGGGACATACAGCGAAGACGATTTCTCCTGCCATAGTGAGCCAAGTCGACCTACTGGCCTCATTTGCCAATCTGATAAATGTGGATGTTGCAGATGTAGACAGTCTCAACATGCTAAATGCATTTATGGGCAAAGATAGCATTGGTAGAAGCGAAGTGATGTTCGAAAATAATGATAAAGTGGTAATGTTACGTCAAAATCAATGGGTATTTTTGCCTAGGAGTGCTCAGGTGTATGAAGATATTCCGAATCAACGCGACTTTGGCAATGGCCCTGAGGATCAACTATTCAATTTGGACTTTGATATAAAGCAACAAGACAATGTCGCAAAGGCATATCCTACAATTGTAAATTCTATGCGCCAAACATTAGCCGAGTATGGATTTTTGAAAGCAACACTATAACAAAGATGGAGAGCGTATTATGGATGTAAAAATATTGAGAGAATTAGCTTATGAGTATAAAAAAATAGCTGAATTGTCGAGAAATTCTGAATTGGTGAGATTACACAAGGCAGTAAACGACTTAAAAATGATTCGTCCCATCGTCATGATTTCGGAGCTACCCTGGCATGAGTTAAACGTGGATGGTTCATTGACGCTGCTATGCAAAGACCCATTTTTTAGGAATATCGAAAAAAAGTTGCGACAGACGTTGTTTCAGTTTAAACATTTTCCAGCAGATATGATAGTGAAGCCATATATTAAGGTGCAAAAAGTAATTAAGCATTCGAGCATTGGAGTAGTCATTGATGAAAAAACACTACACGTTGATGCTGATAACCGAATTGTTTCGCACGAATATTCAGATCAATTTGCAACAGATGATTCAATCGACTTGCTAAAGGACGTTATAGTAACGTATAACGAAAAAGAAACTATGGCAAGACTAAACAAGCTGGGCAATGCTATTGGCGACATTATTCCGATTCACTTGGGCGGCGTCGAGTATGTTAGCAATTCAAACTGGGATATTATTGCGCAACTTCGAGGAGTAACCCCGCTTTTGATGGACATGATAGATAGACCAGAATTTATGCTAGACCTAATAGAGCGATTTACTCAAATTAAAGAGGGCGTAATAGACCAATACGAGAAACTGGGATTGCTAGACTATGATCCAATTTCGATCCACCACACATCGCCATATACCGACGATTTGCCAGCAAAAGACTACGTTCCAGGAGAGCCTCTAAAACGCAAAGACGTCTGGGGCAGAGGTGCGGCGCAAATATTTGGCTCTGTGGGCAAAGATATGCACGACGAATATGATATCGAATTTATGAAAAGAACCGTTGGAAAATGTGGATTAGTATACTATGGATGCTGCGAACCGCTGGATAAAAAAGTTGACATCGTAGAGAAGATTCCGAACTTGCGAAAGATTTCGATAACGCCATGGGCAGACGTGGAAAATGCGGCAGAAGTGATCGGCAAAAAATACGTAATAGCATCTAAGCCGAACCCTGCAAATGTGGCAACTGCGGTGCTAGATAAAGACCTAATCAAAGCAGAGCTTGGCAAAATTTTGGATGCTTGCAACAAGAATTCTTGTAATGTTGAGATAACGCTCAAGGATATTAGTACTTGTAATTATAGTTTACAAACTTTACGCGATTGGGAACAAATTGTTATGGATATGGTGAAGAATTATTAATTTTTTGTTCTTGTCTTATTCTATTGACAAATTTTATTTAAGTATTTAAACTGTAACTAACGGCAATAGGAAAAACTTGGAAAAGGAGAATGAGGTATGTATGCACATCCGATTGCCAGAGTTGCAACTACCACAATATTTTAAATGTTACAAAACTTCAAAAAACTAAAGTCATCGCGATTGGATTATCAAGTGTCGATTCTGATGTTAGTAATTATCAGTATTTCGTGTTCCTTGGTTGCAATATTTGTTTATAATACGAGCTATGATAACATGCTAGCATCGTTAGAGAATAGAGGAGATGCGGTTTTACAATACGTGGAGGCAAATATGAATCCTACGATATTTACAGAGATAACAGAGCAGAGCGATATGAGCGGTCAGCTCTATATGGATACACATGTTTTTTTGAAGAATGCTCGAGAAGCTACCGGGGCGAAATATCTTTATACAGCAACATACAACGAAAACAAAGAATTAATCTATCACGTTGATGGGCTTCCGCAATCTAGTCCCGATTTTAGAGTACCTGGAGATTTGATAGAAGAAGAGTTTAAGCCAGATTTAATGACTGCGATGGCTGGCGATGCAGTATTATCTGGAGAGATTTTGCTTACCGAATGGGGTGAAGTTTTTGTAGCATACTACCCAATACGCTATGCCATGGACGGAAGCGTAATAGGCGCTTTGGGATTAGAATTTTCTGCAGGAGACCAATACGCCCTGTATATTAAGCTCAGAAATTTTACAGTCATATTTATTGGTGTGGTGTGCTTTATTGCATCTGTGATATCACGGATAATGTTTCAACGAATATCAAATCCACATTTTCAGGATATCTATAATACGGATTCGTTAACGGGGCTCAAAAATCGTATTGCGTATGATTTGGATGTTAACAACCTAATACAGCGAAATGCTTTGCAAAACTATATGGTAATGCTGGCAGATTTAAACGGACTTAAGATGATAAATGATAAGTATGGGCATAAGCTTGGAGATTTTTATATTAGTGCAGCGGCAAAAGCACTAGCTCTAGATTCAAAAAAAGACCATGTGATATATAGAATTGGCGGAGATGAATTTGTCGTATTATTTAATCATCACAATAAAACGCGAGCGCATAAGTATATACATAATATGAGATTGCACTTAACAGAATTGTGCGCAGATGACATTTCTGGCGCTAATATAGCGGTTGGAATATCATTATGCGAGGGGTCTAGTGTTGAACATTGGGAAAAGGCGCAAGAGCAGGCCGACTTTGCTATGTATGCAGATAAAAAAGAATTTTACCGCAAGAACAGAGAATTGGATGCTCGAAGGATGAAATCTTAATAAGAGGACTTGACGAAAAGAACAGTTATGTTAATATCAACTAACGCAATAGCTAATGGTAAGAACAGACCTGTATTTAATATGTGGGTAGGCAATTTTTTTGAACCGTATTATTCTGATTTATGGCGCTTTGACAGCGTTGTTGCAGATTTAAAAAAATGGGATTTAATACCATAAGTTTAGATAGCAAACTGTCTGACGATTTCGTAAACTTTTATGCAGGTGGTGAGTCCAGCCAATATATTAAAGGGCAACGTTACCTGGCCGATGTATGTGCCAGAGAGGGGATGGGGCTAACCTACCTTGCTTTATTTAATGGGGGAGATAATTTGTATCCAGATATTCGAGATTATCCTCCTACATTTATAGATCAGCCGCGTCAAAAAAATGGCAATCTAATTCGTGGCTACCGACATTGGTCTACCGCGCAGCAAGATGCGAAAGCGAGTTTACTACATTTGACGAAATAGATTTACCAGACGTGTGGATCAAAATTGGTTCAGAGACGTTTCCGCTTAGTGAGCCTAAAATGAAACGTTATACTGATAATCCAAAAAGGCCCCCTCATATTCAAGGGGGGGAAGGGAGGTACTTTATCATATGTTATTTAGGTCATCTTCAGAAGTACAGATTTCTGGAAAAATTCATTTCCTGATACTATCATATGACGATCTTCTTAAAAGGTTACACTTTTTCTGAAAGTTTTTAAATATTTTTTTGAGTAGTGTAGACAGGAATGCTCTCATCTTTGGACATATTGATTGTTATCAGTAAATCCTTTATTTGGTAAAATACTGTGTTATCAACTACTTTTATACTAGTGTATTCCGCAACGTCTGTCGCAGTGTCAAAGAAATAATCATGATGCTCTTTTCTGAATGCAATTAACCCTTTTACAAAATCTATCAATTCGTAATTCAGCTCATCATACTTAATGCGGTTGATCTCCTCACTGCTCTTATACGAATTTTCGATGCCCAGCTTGGTTCGCGCCCCTTCGCAACCGCCATGTAAAAACGGCACTCCCTGACCTAGCAATATAAAGGTATATGCCAGTTGCATTTGGCGTAGAATGTCTGAAGTGTGTTCCTCAAAAACATAATAGAGCTCATCGAATAGCGTATAATTATCATGGCATGATACGTACGCTATACTTTGTAGTGGAGACGAATAATTGGAAGCCGTAAGCAATTCTCGTACAACATCTTCTAGATTGCTAGTAACATGACCGATAATTAGCTGTTTACATTTATTTCTAAATTCGTCGTTAAAAAATCCGATAGTAGGTATTTGTGCAAAGTTTGGCTGAATGGCGCATTGCTCATCTGGAATTACTGTATGCATATTCCATCCTTCGCCATATAAATATATATTGGGATTAATTTTGGTTAGAGTATCTTTTATCAGTTGCATGGTTTGTATATCGTGAATGCCCATCAGATCAAATCTATAGCCAGCAAAGCCAAATGTTTCTGTCAAATAAGCTAGCGAATCAACAATAAATTTGCGCACCATAAACCTTTCTGATGCGACCTCGTTACCGCATCCCGATGCATTTCCAGGGCTCCCATTATTATATCTAAAGTAATAGTATGGCACCAACTTTTCGTAGGAAAATTCTTGTAGAGCATGAACATGGTTATAGACTACATCCATTATTACTCCAATCCCATCATCATGGCAAGTGTTAACCAGCGTGATTAGTTCGTTAATGCGTTCGTATGGATCATTTTGATTGCAACTATACTTGCCTTCCATAACATTGTATTGAACAGGATCATAGCCCCAATTGTATTCTCTAGATTTGTCGCGCTCATCGATGGACCCGAAATCGAATATAGGCAATAATTGTATGTGAGTTATACCGAGACTTTTAATGTAATCGTAGCCAGCTATTTTTTGAAAGTTAGTTGCGATCCCCGATTCTATAAACCCTTTGAACTTTCCGGGATGCTCAAAATTGCATTTTGGGTCGGTGGTAAAGTCCCGAATATGCGTTTCGTATATAATAGAATCTCGCTCAGGTACTGTTAAAAACGATTTTCTTGGAATGACTTTTTTAGGATTTACTACATAATTGTAAAGGGAATTTTACATCCATAATACGCTCTCCATCTTTGTTATAGTGTTGCTTTCAAAAATCCATACTCGGCTAATGTTTGGCGCATAGAATTTACAATTGTAGGATATGCCTTTGCGACATTGTCTTGTTGCTTTATATATGTGGTATCATCGGTAATGTGGTATCATCGGTAAAGCAAACGTTAACACTAAATGCGGTAGGTGCCCAAGCAAAAAATTCACTATATTCTCCGTAATAAAAACTGCCCAATTGCCCATCATACTTATTGTCCTGCTCAAACTTTGCGGTATGAACAATAAAACGATATTCTACAGGATAGGTAGCATCATCGATTTGGATGTAATATTTTTTGCGAAGGCTTATTTCTATCGGCAATGTGCAGCCGTTGTGAAAAAATACTAAGCCGTGTTCTTGTGCTCCATCCAAAAATATTGCCTTGCCATTAAAATCGTCGCTAGTAATCACATTATAATCATCAAAATAAAAGTTCATTGATTTACTCCTCTATTATATATTTAATTCTAAAACTATTTTTAAAATTTCGCATACACTCCAACCTTGGGCAAAGCAGCCTCTAGAAATGGCAGGAAACATTCCGTCGTATATTTCGGCGATTTGTCCGACGCAACCTTCTCGTAGGCAATCGGCAAAGTGATCTATTTGCTTTGTTACTAATTTAACAGCGGCATCGCTATAGTGATTAACTTTTAGGTAAGCTCTGAAATATGAGCCTAGTGGAAATGGCCATACGGTTCCTTGGTGATATGACAAATCGCGTTTTTTTAGATTGCCGCTGTATTCTGCAACAAATTCAGCATCTTCAACCGCGAGAGTGCGGAGTCCATATGGAGTATAAAGTTTTTCGTATACGCAGGTTACAACTTCTTCGGCGATATGATCAGGCAGTGGCGAAAAAGGTACAGAGACCGCCCAAATTTGATTACACCTTATCTGATTGTCGTAATCGTTTCCCGAAACTACATCTTTCAAACATTTTTTACTTGCATTATAAAATTTATTGACAAAATTGATTTTAGTAGTCTCTATGAGGGCAGTATATTCAGCGACGGGTTCTCCAATTAAATTTCCAAATTTTTCTAATATGCATAAGCCGCTGTACCAGTAGGCATTGATTTCCACGGGTTTTCCATGTCGAGGCGTTGGCAATATATTCTCATATCTAACGTCCATCCAGGTAAGTTGCATGAGCCCGCTACCTGCTGTAATCAGTCCATCGGTATCCATTTTGATATCGAAGTCAGTGCCATTTTTGTAGCTATCGATTATTTCGACTATTGCAGGATACATTCTTTTGACAAATTCTATGTCGTCACTTTTTTTATAGTGTAAGTATACAGCCTGAATAAATAACAACGAAGCATCTACGGTGTTGTATAAAGGTGGGTTATCTCCTTCTGGAAACAGATTTGGCATTATGCCATTGTGTAGATATTTTACGAAGGTTTGCAATATATTTTCGCTTTGTTCAAATCGATTTGTTGCGATGCAAGCACCTTCTATAGTATACATCGTGTCTCGGCCCCAATCCAAAAAAAACGGATAGCCAGCTATTAGTGTCAACCCATCAACCGACTCGCGTTGTACTACATATGCATCGCTGGCACGCACCAATGTTTTGGCAAGACCGCTTGTCGCATTGCTTATCCTAAATAATTTTTCGAGGCGATAATATTCATCTTTTATGAGACTGGTTACATTGGTGTTAGTATTTTGGGTCGAAAATATTAAATCAACCTCGGTAGAATCGCTTATGTCGTAGCAATACGTAAGCTTCTTTGCCGCGCAACCATATGCAAAACGGCCATCCCGCGCATCATAATTAAAGTATAAATCGCGTACAAATTCCAAATCATTTTCAAGCACGTCAGTGGCAGTAGTTGTGATAAAGAGCGCCATACCATTAGACTCTACTTTACTATCCGAAATGGAAAATTCTTGAAAAGTTTGTAACAGTGAACCGCGTTCTACAAACTGATAATACGGTGTTACATGTAAAGTTACCGTCTTTTTGGCAGGATTGTAGATAGAATATTTAATGCCCACTGTATTTTCTCCATGAGCTAATACGATTTCTTTTGTAATTTCGATGCCTTCAACGAGATAGGTGAAGGCAATAATATATTCTTGTGTCACATTTATTAAATACTTTTCTCCGTCTACATTTTTGCTATAATCCACAAACTTTTGTGAACTTAAATTAAAGTATTTGCCATCAATAATAATTTCTTCGTCCAGCCTACTAACCATATTAATGCGTATGTCTGGAGCTTTTATGGCGGCCATAAGAAGTGCGTGATCATTTCTAGTTAAAGAATTTGCCAATGTTAGTGAAGAATATCCACCCAATCCATTGGTCAGTAAAAACACATTTTCTTCTGCTCGCAACTTGTCTTTGAGGTCATTGCAACCATAACTAAATTTCATTTGCAGATCTCCTTTTATATTGTGATACGTGTAAGAGTAGCAGTGATTTGAGATATTTTCAAGGCTGTAAAGATATTATGTAGATGAATGATCCTCTCGCGGAAGATCATTCATAGTCTTATTTTGTAGTCCAATTGTAAAAACATTCTAAATAGCACATTTAAGCGCTTTCTCTGTTTGTCGAAAGAATCTCCCATGACAAAGATTCTTTCTAATGTTATTATTACCTAAAATATTTAAAATTAAACATGAAATACAAAAAAATTAATTAATTCTTTCTTGAGTTTGACCGTCAAAAAAATGTAGCGCATCTTTGTCAAACGCAAAGCGATGCATTTCGCCACTCTTATAGTGCAGATGCCCTGGGGTGGTAATTACAAAACTTTGCCCATTTTCAAATTTAGCATGGATAGTTTTTTCTTTGCCCAAAAGCTCAACAACGTCTAATGTGCATTCAAAAGCATTTTCAGATAAATTATCTGTTAGGAAGCGCTCAGAACGAATACCAACAAAAACTGGCTTGCCTTCATATGCTTTGAGAATTTCATCTGCATTTGGAGTGATCGTAATTTTTCCATCTTGCGAAACAAATTCCCCATCCTTTAGCGATCCTTCTATAAGATTCATTGTTGGGGATCCTATAAATTTAGCAACGAATACATTTTCTGGCCTGTTATAAAAGTCTTCTGGGCTGCCCACTTGCTGTATTTTTCCATCGTTCATTAAGACTATTTTGGTTGCCATTGTCATGGCTTCTACTTGGTCGTGAGTTACGTATATAGAAGTCGTCTCTAGTGATTTGTGCAGCTTCACAAGCTCAACTCTCATATGTTCTCTTAACTTTGCATCTAAGTTTGATAGCGGTTCGTCCATTAGGAAAACTTTTGGCTTTCGCACCATGGCTCGGCCTAGCGCCACTCTTTGTCTTTGGCCTCCAGATATATCAGATGGCTTCGAATATAAATAATTTTCGATTTGCAGCACCTGGGCGGCTTCCATAACTCGCTCGTGAATTAATTTTTTTGGCTCTTTTCTCATAGCAAGCGAGAATGCCATATTATCGTATACTGTCATATGAGGATATAGTGCGTACGATTGAAATACCATGGCTATATTTCTATCTTTTGACGGTACTTTATTTACTCGCTTATCACCAAAAATTAAATCTCCTTCTGTAACAGAGTTTAACCCGGCAATCATTCGTAACAAGGTTGTTTTGCCGCACCCAGATGGCCCAAGTATAACGCAAAAGTCTTTATCTTCTATTTCTAAATTGATGTTTCTGAGAGTAAAATTTTCACGCCCTTCATACTTTTTTCCAATATTATCTAATATAACCTTCACAATATCTGCCTCCTTTTTTAAATACAATTGAAGAGTAGGCTTATATAGCAAGCCTATTCTTATTTTCTATTTTACTGCCCCACTTGCAAGCCCCGAAATTAATTGCTTTTGAAGTACAGTAAACAGAATAACCGTCGGTACTGCAATTAACAATCCGCCAGCCGCAAAAGCTGGTTCATTCATATTCTCTTGGTCATTTATAAAAGTAAATAGTCCGGCAGCTAGAGTATATGACTCTGGATTTGTTAGAATAACTTTTGGAAGCAGATAGTCCATAAACGGCCCGAGAAACGACCAAAGAGCAATGATGGCAAGCATCGGTCTGGCAATTGGCAAGATGATTAATCTATATACTTTTAAGTTGGAGCAACCATCAATTTTGGCCGCGTCATCCAGCTCCATAGAAATTGAATCCAAATACCCTTTGAGAATAAACGTATTACCTGCAATACCACCTGCAGAATATATTAAGATAAGCATCATCTGACGTGAAAAAAACGGAAGCACGTCAGAAATAATAGAGTACATAGTAAAATATGCTGTAAGCCCCGCAAAGGCAGGAATAGTTTGAATCAACATAATAGTCATCAATGATGCTTTTCTTCCTTTAAAGCGATATCTGGAATATGCAAATCCTGTAAATGATACAAATAATAAAGTTATAAGCGCTGTGGCAACGGATATAAAAATTGTATTGAGCATCCATTTTGGATATAAAGTTTCGGTAAAAATATATTCAAAGTGCTCAATTGAAAATTCAAAACCGCCATTCATAATGATATATTCTTGTTGCATACCATTAAACGCAGATACAACCATCTGGTATATTGGCCACAAAATAGCGATTGTCCAACAGATTAATGCGACATAACTAAACCCAAGCCCCACTTTACCAAGAGTGTTTAACGGCTGGCGATCTCCAAGATAAAGGTTTGACTTTTTCTTTTTTAACGTCATAGTCTACTCCTCCTTGAATGCTTTCGAATTTTTAAATCCAATAAACGTAAATATCATCAAAGCCAGCGAAATAATCATTGTAACTGCAGCACCAACTGCCTGCTGCTGATTATCCATCGTTAGTTTGTAGATATACGAAATGAGGATGTCTGTTGACCCGGCTAGGTTTCCATATACCGATGGATTAAATGGCCCACCTCCATTAAATAAATAGATAATAGAGAAATTGTTAAAATTGAAGGTGTATTGCCCTATCAAAAGCGGTGCGGTCTGGAACAATACTATTGGCAGAGTAATCTTCGCAAGTCGTTGCCATACTGTGGCCCCATCAATTTGTGCCGCTTCGTATAGATCCGACGGAATAGCTTGTAAAACTCCTGTCGATAGCAAAAATACATACGCACTACCCAACCATCCTTGCATTAAAATCAGAACGATTCTGGTTTGCATTGGATTGTTTTTGATATCCAGCGTTAGTCCAGTAAGATTATTTAACATCTGAGTTAAAACTCCTTGACGAGCAAACATTATTCCAAAGAACATAATGCTAATAAAACCTGGGATAGCCCATGGTAAAATAAATATACCTCTGAAAAATCCTTTGCCTTTAATGCGCTCGTTGTTGGTAAGTAATGCAAGTCCAAATCCTAATAGAATTGCAAATGTTGTTGCGACAAAAGTCCAAATCAATGTCCAGCCCAAAATTGCCCAGAACACTGTACCAATCATGCCTTCTGCAGTAGCAAGCTCAAAATAATTTTGCATTCCCACCCACTGAAACTTCGATTGATGCTTGGGATCCATATTTGTAAATGAAAGCAAAATTGTTGTACAAAGAGGAACAATAACTATAAACAAAATGACAATTAAAGCAGGAAGCGAAACTAAATAAGGAAAGCCTTCTTCCAAAATACTACGCTTGGTTTCGAACCAATTTTTAGGGCGAATTCCTTTTACCATATTTTTGGTAACGCTTTTAACGTCGATATAGCTAATAATTAAAACTGCGATTGCTAACAAAATCAAAACTAGTGCAATGATTCCTTCTACCATAAAAATCATAGACTTGTTTAATTTAGATGTGCCGTTTGCTAATGACCAAAGACTCATAATGCCGTCAGCTTGATAGTTTCCGAAACCACATGCATACGGAATCGCTATGCCATAGATAAAAAATGATCCTATCAAAAACATCCACATCTTAGCGATTTGTCCATTTAAATATTGCCCTACTCCTGGTATCAAGCAAGTTGCCAATGCGCGAGATGATAGAGTGCCATCAATTTCGGACGGTACAGTTCTAAGCACGTTAGATTCGTTATCATCGATTACAGCAAGTTTTTGTTTAATAGCTTTGGTAGTTTCATATGTTTTGTTTTCAATCACTTCTGCATAATATTTGGATGGAATCAAAGAATTTCGTAAAATAAGAATATCTTTTTTCTTTCGAGCAATTAGTTGCCGTTTTTCGTTTTCGATCGCTTTGTCCGAAATTAATCCTTGCTTTTTCTTATTTTTGAGGCTCCGTAAATTTTCCTTATACTGCGTTTCAATGGCTGCTTTTTGAGTCTTGTATTCTTGTGTTCCGGCGGCTTCTTTTTCGGCATCCTTGTTGTTGGCAGCGGCTTTGGCCTCTTCTAGTTCCTTTAAATTCAACTCAAGATGATCGATTACTTCTTTCATTTGCTCGAATACTACGACAGCTCTTTTATACCTCATTTCAGCATCATAGCATAAATCTACATATGGCTGGTAAAATTCAACTTCTACAGTAGCCTTAAAGTATCTTGTTTTTAGTGCAACAGCTTGCTTACTTTCAGAATTTATCGAAGCTTTAAATGTTTCGGTACTCGTTTTTAATTTCTCTAAAAATACCTTTTCCTTCTGTTCGTACTCTAGTAATTTTATGATATATTCATGAGAATCTTTGTTCTTTTTTAGCTCACTCAATTGTTTCTTTAAACCAGATCTGGTTTTTCTATCTTTAGTGTGTGCAATCTCATTTTCTAAATTTGCTATGTCATTCAAATATAGATTTTTGCGATTATAAGCATTGCCTATATAGTCATAAAGTTTTTGCTCCAAATGTCCTCCTCCTTTATCATTAACAACAAATCCTTATAGATGCTTTATTTTCACGAAATCTTCATCTCTTGCTCGTAGTTTTGCTTTTTTTGTATCTAAATCATTTTCTATAATTTGCCAAAGTTTTAATAAAATTACCATATTGATGCCATATGCCATTAATTTAATATAGTATAGAATATTGGCGAAATCTTGTTCCATTGCAACAGAAATTAGGCCACCTATTAGCATAACTTCCCATACGACGCAAAATAATTTTCCTACCCGTAGTTTTGCAAAAGTAACGTAAGTATATAACGCCATTAATACCGGAACTGTTAGTCTTTCAAAAAAATGACCATACAGAATCAGCATATACTGATCTCCCCAAAGTTCAAAATATTCTGGATTGCCTGAACGCCATAAAACTTGTATGCACTCACAAAAAATTAAGACGGAACAAGCAATCACAATACTATAAAAAATCGATTGCGGCATCTTAGTGCTCGCAAACATTAATCACAATCCTTTCTAGAATCCTGCCATCATCGATTTAAATGAAGCCTGAACTTGTGCGTATGCTTCTTCTACGTTTTTAGGTTTTGTTGAAGACCAAGAGAGCAACGCGTTTTGCCAAGTAGCCCAAACTTGACCCCACTCGGTAAACAACGGCCTAGCAACAGCTTTGTCATAAGACTCAATTGTAGCGTCAATAATCAGTTTGTTCATAGGGCTAAGATTGGAGAGGTTATATTCATCAACAGAGACATTCTCTAAAATTTTTCCTGTTGATTCAAATAAAAGTTCTGCATGATCTGGGTTTACAATTTCCATAATTAATTCTTGTGCCAGCGCCATTTTATTAGGGTCTTCTTCTATTCTCGCGTTTATAGCAAGTCCCCATCCGCTTTTCCAGTGAGTGAGTGGATCTCCGTTAATTAAAACTTGATCCAAAGGAAGTATCTCTAAATCAGCACCATTATTTGTTTTCTCTGCCATAGCTGGAGCAGCCCAAGGTCCGTCTATACGAATAGAAGTAGGTCCGCCGGTTGTAAATGCAGCATCAACATATCCCCAAGCTGCACTCTTATCCCAAAGGTCTGTTGCCGCGTCGTAGTGATCTTTCCAGTAATCATAAAGCGTTGTAAAAAATTCTTGTTGCTTTGTAGTTAGTTGCGAGAAGTTTTTGGTTAAATCAGAAGTGAATGTTCCGTCTGGACTCATACTCAACAAGTTTAAGTCAACAGCATTTGTAAATGAAACACCAAACCAAGCGTCGTGAACCACGCTTAACATGTCTTGATATTCCAAATCACTAAATTCAATTGGTTTGTAGATATCTATTCCATGTGCCTTAGCGTTCGCTGTGTTTGCGTACACTATTAACGATTCTATATTAAATGGAAACGCCAAATAGTGCCCATCAATTTTAAAAGCTCCGCCGAGTCCGCCATCAAAATTGTCCCATCCGCCAAGTTTGGCAGCCATAGCTGGAGCATCAATTGTAGCAAGTACCTCGTTTTGCGCCATTCCATAAATCCTATCCAATGGTATTGCAAACACATCTGGTATATCTTTATTCGTAATAGATGTGGAATCGATCAAATCAAATACATCAAATGGTCCGATTTCAATGATTTCGATTTCGGATAATGGATTTTCTGCTAATACTCGAGCGACGGCAGCTTCGTAGTGTGGCACCCAAGAAGCCTCGGCCTGAACTGTGATCTTAGCATCGATGCCGTCTGCAGAAATATCGTTTGGTGCAACAATTGTTTCTGCCTCATCATCGCCACCAAAGAAGCATCCAGACATTGTGGTGGTCATCAGCATTGCCATCATTAAACATTTAAATTTTTTCATATTTTTCTCTCCCCTTCCAAATTCATGTCTATAGCATATAGTATTGACCAAAAAATTAAATTAGCATCATGTATTTATTGGCAATTTATATATATAGGCAATTTATATATAAGCAATTTATATATAAGCAATTTATATATAGGCAGCGTATTAACTATAACAGCTCAATTAAATTGTAACGCGCCACCTTTAATAAAAATTTTTTTAGCAACTGTTATAATGTGACTTGTGATGTACCAGCGGATGCAACGGTCGATGATGTAGTAACGAATTTCTTAATAGCTGATGATGCAGTCTATAGTTTTAAAATTACCACTCCATCAGGTTTCAGTACGCTTCCCTGTAACTTGTTTTCGTATAAAATTTTGCCAACAATGTCTAGGGTCAAATCTTCTGTGGAGCAATTCAGTATAATGCGCAAGTCTTCGCGGTCGTGTTCTAGTTTAATGTATTCTACGCATCGAGGATTTGGAATACTGTTGGTGAAATGGTAATGTAAACTTTTGGAGGCATTTTCGGTTTTGCGGATATGAATCAACTGCTTAACCTTTTCGATTCGAGATTGGTATTGCGGAGTCTCGATTTTTTCCCATGGCATGCAACGTCGACAATCTGGGTCGTGTTTGCCTTCGAGAAAAACTTCGGTGCCATAATATATACAAGGGCTTCCGGGCATTGTAAAGAGGATCGCAAGCTGCTGTAAAGCCTGGTCGATGTTCCCGTTGCATAGATTAATAAGCCTTTGAGTGTCGTGGCTGTCGATGAGATTAAAGAGCACGTTGTTAGTTTGTTGCATATACATGGTGTAGCAGCGGTTAATTTTATGCTTCAAAGTTTGGTTGGTCAATTTTTCATCCATAAAAAAGTCCGAAACGCTGCTAGTCATTGGGTAATTCATTACTGAATCATACTCATCTCCCTGGAGCCAATTAATGGCGTTGTGCCAAATTTCTCCTAGCAAATAGATCTCTGGCTTTAACGCGTGGGTTCGTTGTCTAATTTTTCTTAAGAAAGCATGAGAAACTTCGTTTCCGACATCAAATCGAATGGCATCGATATCAAATTCTTGAATCCATAACTCGCAGATCTGGCAAAAATATTCGATCACCTCATCGTTGTTGGTGTTTAACTTTGGCATACCATCAGTAAATGCAAAGGAGTAAAAACGGCCGTCTCGAGTATCGCCTCGCTTAGATACCTCATCCCAATTGTTTACCATAAACCAGTCTTTATATTTTGAGGCATCGCCGTTCTTCATAACATCTAGCCAAGGCTTAAATTTGCGACCGCTATGATTAAAAACGGCATCCACCATAATTTTGATGCCTTTTTCATGTGCGGCTGCAACTAATTTTTTGAAGTCTCGATTAGAACCAAAACTGGGATCAATTTTAGTATAGTCTGTTGTATCATATTTATGAGTAGACTCAGCCTCCATCATAGGTGTAAAGTAAATTCCAGTAATTCCCAAATCTTGCAAATAAGAGAGTTTGCTGGTGATGCCTAGAATATCGCCACCAAACCTTTCTTCGTTTTTAACTGGGCCATCCTCGCGCCAAGGTACCGCTGTTGAGTCGTCGCGATATTTATAAAAACGATCAGGAAATATCTGATACCAGACCGTATCATTAACCCAATTTGGAGTGGTTTGAATATCGATAATATTCATCCAAGGCATGATAAAATATTGTAGAGTTTTTTTATTGCGATCGAGTTGCTCTTTGCTAATAATACCATCTTCGAAGTAATACCAAATTTCGTCTTTGGAATGCAGTTCAAAGTAGTATTTACAGCGTTTAAACGGAGGGGTTATAGTAGTGGTCCACCAAACTTGAGTATCTAAATCTTTTTTGAAAGGTATTTCGGCTTTGGTACCTTTCCATTTTGCGCTACCATCCATGATGCCATATTCGTATGGGTCACCGTGCCAGATATATACTTTATCAACGTCATATCCGGTTTTAATATTGATTACAAGCTCATTAACATTAAGTGGATAACACATGTGTTCAGAAGTTCTATGAAATACGCCATTAAAATCCATTTTGTCCTCACCTCATATTAGTGTAATGATTTTAACTATTAATTTTATTACTGAATTTTATTTATGCATTTTTACAATAAAACAAATAGTTATTATATGATATATTATATAAAAATAAGCATAAAATATTCAAAAAAAAACCTGAAAAAGATTGTTAAGTAAATAGTTATCACCGAAAACTTATTACTGACTTGTTAAAAAAAAACTCGTTAAGTTAAAATATGGAAATTTTTGCAATTTTAAAAATTAATTTAAGCTTTCCATTTTTCGGTCATATGCACTCTGGTTTACTGCTAAATACTCCGCCAACCCAAGTTTTGTTAATTGAGCTATATATTCATCCCAACTCGCATCGATATCTTTTTTGCCAGTAATAAATTCAGCAACAGCTTGATCTACATATAAATTTAAATTAGTTACGATATCCACAATAATTCTTGATTCCTCAGTATTATATGCCAACTTCGGCAACATCGTTTTTTCATCTTGCGCTACAGGGAGATAGTCGTTTACTGCAGAATTATATAATACATACTCGATATCATGCTCTGGAGGTTGCGTAACTTCGAATTCTAATTCATATCCATCCCAATTATATAAAGGGCCCATACTATTCCAAGACAAATTTGTTACTTGATCTCCAGAAATTCTCGTATATTTTGCTGGTTCGTTTATAAGATTGACGGCGCCCTCTGGTGCGATAACGTATCTTCCTTCATTCAAAAAACCTAGAGTATTAAAAATTCTTCCCTCTGCCGTGTACATATAATCAAAATATCTCATAACGGCTTCTGGGTTTTGGCATTTATTGGTAATAATCATAGAAGACATGCCATAATTGGGAGTGTGTGCAGCAGAAATAACGCCTTCCGGACCTTCTAGAGGAGGCAACGCGATATACTGTGTCCAGCGATCTTTGTCGGCTATATTGGCAATGACCGATGCGGATCCGCCTCCTGTTGCTCCCAATATAGAAATTTCAGGATTTGAGCCAAGCTTTAGCAATTCGTCTTTGCCTTGCGAGAAAACGAGCTCATCCAATAAACCTTCAGAATATAATTTGTTCATATATTTAAGATATTCTTTAAACTCAGGACTAGCTTTAACATAATATAATTGTCCATTTGCATCGACGTTAATGTATCCAGTAGATGGGGATGCCGGAATAAATGCGTTTAATATAAAAGGCATCGGGTCACCGTTCCACGCTTTTATGGAACCCGACAGTGGAATTTCGTCGTTGGGATCGCCATTGTTATTTGCGTCCTGCTCTTTAAAAGCCTTTAGCACCTGATAAAACTCTTCTGTAGTTTCTGGAACTTCTAGGTTTAAATTATTGAGCCATTGTTGATTTAGCCACATTCTATAAGAAGTTTGAGCGTGAGTAGCGCCACCAATTCTGGGAACGACATATAAATTGCCGTCTTCCATAGTCCAATTATTTCTAACCATAGGATTTTCATCCAAAGCCTTCTTAATATTCGGAGCATACTGATCGATCAAATCGTTTAGAGGCAAAAATATGCCCTGCTGACCATATAATAGCAACTCCGAAAGACCTAGAGACATGTCTAAAATAACATCAGTGTAGTCTCCACTAGTCATCATCACATTAAATTTTTGTTTTGAATCCGCCCCAGTGACTTCTATAAAATCAATAGTAACTCCTGTTAAGTCTTCCATATACGCAGTGAAAGGATTGGTCTCGTATGTAGTAACGCTTGGTCGAAGAGGCGCAAAAGCTGTAAACGAAACTGTTTCGCCTTCCTGTACAATAGGATAGGTTCCCACTTCTGTATAATTTGCTGGACTAATTTTATCTGCTATCTCATTGGAGCAACCTGCGATAAAGCATCCAAGTACAATTGGTAATAAAAATAATTTCATAATAATTTCCTCCTTGATTCATTATAGCAAAGATGTGCAGTTGATTCAATACATTGGCATAAATATAATCTCCCGTGTGAGAAGGAGATTATATCTAGTTAGTATTTTACGATAAAACTTGGAACTTGAATGTCATGAACATCATGAAAAATTTGCAGCGTTAATAAGTTATGAAGAATTTTCACGACACGAGTTATTTTAGTAATCGCATCAGTACAAATCACTTGCATATTAGAAACAACTTCATCTGTGCAGGATATCACTCCGACCAATTGATTAGCAGGCAAAATATTTAGTAATCGAACAGACGTCCATTCTCCAAAAACTAAATAATTTTTTGTTGGGTCCAAGGTAAGTTTATTAGTATCATGATTTATGATTATGCGATTTTTGGTTGCTAATTGTTCTAAAGAATTGATATGAAGTAGATTGGAATCTGGCTCTATGATGATAAAAAAATTGTCGCCAAGTAATTCGATGGCTTGCTGATATAAGATAGGATAATCGGTATTGACTCGATAAAATAAATCATCGTTATTATTGCAGTCCAATAAAATTAAAGGAAAATAAATGTAGTAAGAAAGCTCTATTATCGAGGCATAGTCTATATTTAACAAGATAACTCCTTGAAGTATATAGCTATTTATATGGGAAAAATTATTGCGTAAAGTTGCTAATGATATTATTTCTACTTCGTATCCTAGCATTTTTATATTGGTTTTTAGAAGATCAATTTGGCGGTATAATTCAAATAAGTAATTTTTACTCTGGTTATCTTCTAAGTTTACTACAATACCGATTTGATTTGTTTGTATAGACTTAGTCAAGGACTTGGTGTTAAAGTTGGGTATATAATTTAGTTTCTTTGCGGCATCAAATACCCGTAACCTAGTATCATGACTAATTTTTTCTTTCTCAGAATAATTTAATACGTATGATACAGTTGCAACTGATACTCCTGCCAATTCGGCTATGTCTCTCATTGTTGCTGGTTTTTTATATTCCATATTTCTCCTATTTTGTACTATTTTTTTGTACAATTTTTATTTTAGTTTTTATTACCTGTATTAAATAGTAAATTAATATATAATTCTTGTCAATATGTTTTGTAATTTCTAGCACATTTACCAATAGATTTTTTGTTAACTTATAATTTTTACAAAAAGATGTTTTTGTTAAGTAAGATTTTTATCTGGCACAAAACTATTTGAATATATGATAAGTGAAAAAAAATGCACAACTAATTTTGATTTAGCTAAAAATCTCCCCCCCTCAGTAATTAATTTCAAAAAGGGCATGGTAATCCACGCCCTCTCTTATTAATTCTTATTTCCATTCAACTATTGTCCAGTGCACTCCGTCTGGAGCAAAAAATGTGAAAGATTGTTCACCAAATTCATTGCTAGATAATTCGCTCACCTCTGTTGCATCTGATTTTGCCACTTTGGCCTGAAGCTCTTTTATCTCCGTTGTCTTATAGCTGGCACTGCATAATCCACGTGCCCCTGGTTTGGACTTTCCAATTATATCTACCAGTCCGTTTGTAGTGCTTTCTGAATATTTGATAACATCCATGTCGTGCATAGAGCCGTCTGTCAGATGATCATAGTCTCGGATAGGCATCGCGTAATATAAACGACCCGCTTTTTGGTTTGGTGACACAATTGTATGTGCGTAATAACCTTCGCCAATATTACTCATCAGAGGTCCGGCATCTTTGCCTATTTTTCTTGGAGTTCCCTGAATAGATTCGCCTTCGTCAATTAACCCCAACACATCTGTATAAAAATTGAGATGATCTAGGTTTCGCACAACGATTCCACCGTGAGTAAACTCAGAACATAATAATGGACTTTCCTCAATGGTGCCATATCCTTCTACTTGATATCCGACACGTTGAAAAAATACTTGTTTAGATTCTAATCCATGAACGAATAATTCATATACACCTTTATATCGATTATAAAAGTCTTTTCCAGCTCCAGCAGAACCCAAATAATTTCTCACTAAATTACTAACTAGCCACTTTCCGCCATGGTTTTTGTCATCTTCATAGGCATAGGTTAACCCAACGATATCTTCAGTCCTTTGAGTTACCCATCTGTTTCCTGGAGATAACGAGTTAGAATCCCAACGGTTTTGCGTTATTAAAGATTTATCGTCCCAATCTATAACACGTAACAATCCGTGTGTATCAATAGTGGCATTTTGAAGTCTATAGCTCGTCGCGGCGCCATCTACGCCATATAATTTTTTGGATAATGCGGCATCTATCTTTGCTGTTGCAATAACTTTAAAGCCTAGCTCATTCCAATATTTTAAGCTTTCTTCTGCATCTATAGTGGTAATAATGTGTTCATAAACTCCTGTTATACTCATTTTAACCTCCGATTTTTTCATAGATAATAGGGGTGCTATATGAAGTAAGTTGTGCACCATTTTTTTCCATAAGCTCCATAACTTCAAGTCTATTTTGGCTAATAACTTCAGTCAACGTAAATGTTATACCGTTCGGATATTCATTTCGTAGCTCTCCAACGAATCCTGTATGCGTATCATAGCTATATTGCATGACACCAAAATTATCAGAAAGTTTTAATCCTTCAAACGTTAAACCAAGATGCTCGTTGCTATTCACAAAATCTTTTTCCGTCAAATGTTTCGGCATTTTATATGCTCTAAGTTCAATACAGTTATTGCTATTTAGTCTCACTCCAAATAAATGTGGTGTGCTCAATTGTGTACCATCAGCTTTGGTGTAATAACTTTCCTCTAAGATAAACCTGTCTTTGCAGTCACTGGGCAATCCGGCTATTCGATGCGTACATTCTCTATTTATATGAACTGCTCTTGGGTGCCCACCGTGCTCTTCTTCGATTTGTCTCTGATTATTAAAATCTCCTGTTAGATATTCAACAAATAAATCTATTAGCATAATTTTATTTCCACCTTTGCAACATCGTTTTTTGCGACAGACTATAAGCGTATCTTATGCTTTTGTAACTTCCACAAAATAAGCACCCATTTTTAGATCTGTATTAGAAAACCATGTCTCGAGATGCGTATGGCCCTGCTGCAAGTCTAAAACGAAGCTTACATATTCATCGTCATCAGCAATTTCCTTATTTTCGACTTGACCTTGGATCGAAATATGAGCGTGCGTTAAATCTAAAGCAACTCCGCCTTCATATTGCCTAATATCTTTTTCTGATATACAGTCTCTAGCAAATTCAACATCGTTGTGAGCCGGGTCTATTCCATCTTTAATTTTGTGAGGAACTTCTTTTGCCCAACGACGAAGTTTAAACTCATATTTACCATCTTTTTCCACTACTACTTCGAAGTATCCTTCACCGGCTACACCTTCTCTAACCTGTGCTTGTTGATAAACTCCATTATCTTGATCGTTTCTAACATCATGAATAGTCAAATAGTTGTCATGGTCACCGATAGAAATCGGAATTTCCTCATCAAATTTTGGAGAAACAAGTTCCCACCATAAGTCGTAGTCTTCTCGCAACTTGGCTACAACTGCTGGATTTTCAGCGGCCAAATCATGTCGTTGCGCACGGTCAGAGTCGATATCGTAAAGCTCTTCGCCATTTACTAAACGCCAGCTTTCTCTCATAACAGCGCTCTTTCTCCATTTAATAGGATGCGGTACGCGTTGCGAATCTGTCACCACCGCTCTTTCTGTTACAATTCCATCACACAATAGAGGCTTTAAGCTGATTCCATGAAATGTGTGCTCTCCTACATCGACTCCACAAAAATCTAACAAAGTAGGCATTAGATCCACACTCGCAGTAATGTTATTTTCGTCTACACCGCTATTTAGGTTGAGTGCATCATATCTGAAGAAAAACGGTACTCTGTGCCCGCCATCATATTCAGAATTTTTACTGCCACGAAGCCCGGCGTTGTAACCGCTTGTAACGTTTCCGCTTTTATCCATATTAAACCCGCCAGCAGTTCCGTTATCTGTCATAAATATTACAATTGTATTTTCTAGCAAGTCATTGTCTTCTAGATATTTTATCATTTTACCAAAATTTTCATCTATATTTGTGATCATTCCATAAAATCTTTTGCGTTGATCTGGAATTCTATCATCATTTTTATACATTTCATAATACTCTCTAGGAACATTAAGCGGACCATGAGGAGCGTTAGTAGGAATCATACAGAAAAACGGCTTATCTTTGTTCGCTTCTATAAATTTAGTGGCTTCTTCAAAAAATACGTCGGTGCAATAGCCATTAAATTTTTGTGGAACACCATTAACCCAGTACGTGTCGTCAAAATAATCGTTGCCCCAGAAGTCTGGAATTTGTGAAATGCCTCCGCCACCAAGAGTGATAGAAGTTTTGAAGCCACGGTCGCACGCTCGATATGGATACGAATCCCCGAGGTGCCATTTGCCAAAGATGCCAGTTTCATAGCCTCCTTCATTAAATGCCGTCGCAAGAGTCCATTCATCTTTGCGCAACAAAGATCGACCGCCAATAGTATGCCAAACGCCAGTGCTATTTGCAAAGTGGCCAGTCATCAGCGTTGATCTAGTAGGCGCACATGTGGGGCCCACATGATAATTTGACATCCTAATACTACGCTTGTAGAATTCGTCAATATTGGGAGTTTTAATCATAACATTTCCAGTGCATCCTAAGTCGCCCATACCTTGATCATCGGTTAATACCCATACGATATTTGGTTTTTTCATACAATAAGTTCTCCTTATATATAGAATATTACTTACCAAATTATTCTAACATACTTTGCTACAAGAAGTAAAGCGGTATGTTTACATATATTATATCGCATGCTACAATGAAATGATTGTTTTATATTTTTGAAATGGAGGAATACTTATGTTTAATATACCAACCAAAATTACAAGTTCTTGCCACATGGATGACCTCGAAGATAATTTCATGAATCAGTTAAAAGGTAGTTCAAATTTTGATAACATAGCTAATAACCATAAGAGCAGTTCTAAAAGTTTTAGCAGTTCTAAAAGTTCTAGTAGTTCTAGTTTTTCAGATTACGATAGCTCAAGTTCTGTTCGATACGGCAAAGGTGATCCAACTGATCCTACTAGTGCGCAACATATTAAATCTTCTAGCAGTTCAAAGCGCGCGGGTGTTACTCTGCAAAAAGGCCAGAGGTATAATCTGTCTCAAGCTAATCCCGATTTGGATTCTATCTATGTGGGGCTAGGCTGGGATTTGCCGACACACAGCGCTATTCCATATGACTTAGATGCGGAGGTTTTTATGCTAGGCTCTAATAATCGCGTATTGAGCGACGATTGGTTTATATTTTATGGTCAAAAGAATTCGCCCGACGGTTCGTGTATTCATTTGGCAGACAGTACTACCGGCGCTGAAATAGGCGATGACGAAATCATTCACATTCAACTTTCAAAAGTGAATTCAGCAGTAAAAAAGATCGCAATTGTAATTACCATAAATGATGCGATAATAAATGATCAAAAATTTGGCGATGTCAAAAATGCGTATGTGCGAGTGATCGATCAGCAAAATCGCAAAGAAATTATGAAATTTAATTTAACTGATTACGCATCTAATGTTCGTTCGTTAACAGTAGGGGAAATTTATAGAAAGGATAATAGTTGGCGATTTAACGCAGTAGGGCAGGGATTGGATACAGATCTCGCTGGATTATGC
Organism: Candidatus Epulonipiscium viviparus; assembly: GCF_030708075.1. Classification (GTDB taxonomy): domain Bacteria; phylum Bacillota; class Clostridia; order Lachnospirales; family Cellulosilyticaceae; genus Epulonipiscioides; species Epulonipiscioides viviparus. The sequence continues at coordinate 3,169,891 of NZ_CP117982.1, forward strand.
AAATTTTATGGAGTAAATTTAGCCTAGAGCACAAAAAATGCCCCCACCATATAAAGTAGGGGCGAGCTTGTTTTATGCTTTGCCGATAGAACCAAAGAGGTCCATTTTTTCTTTAACCGTATTCTTAATAGCTTCATATCCAGGAGCCAGTAGTTTACGTGGATCAAATCCTTTTCCTGATAAATCCTTTCCTTCTTCAATATATTTTCTGGTAGCAGCTGCAAATGTAAGCTGACATTCAGTATTAACATTGATCTTAGAAACTCCAAGAGAAATCGATTCTTTAATCATAGCCTCGCTGATTCCTGTTCCACCATGCAAAACAAGAGGTAATGTTCCTGTTAATTTTTGAATTTCATCTAAAGCTTTAAAATCTAGTCCTGTCCAGTTGTCTGGATATTTTCCGTGGATATTTCCGATTCCAGCTGCTAGCATGTCGACGCCAAGGTCCGCGATCATCTTGCATTCTTTAGCATCTGCAACTTCGCCTTTTCCAACAACGCCATCTTCTTCACCGCCAATTGAGCCGACTTCGGCTTCGATAGAAACGCCTTTCGAATGAGCGTATGCGACAAGCTCTGTAGTTTTGGCTATATTTTCTTCAATAGAGTAATGTGACCCATCAAACATAACAGATGAAAAGCCAGCTTCTATACATAACTTAGCGTGCTCGTAGCTTCCGTGATCCAAATGAAGAGCGACAGGAACATCAATGTCTAAATCTTTAATTAGACCTTTAACCATTCCAACAATAGTATCGTACCCGCCCATATATTTTCCGGCGCCTTCAGAAACTCCGAGGATGACAGGAGATTTATTTTCTTTTGCGGTAATCAAAACTGCTTTTGTCCATTCAAGATTGTTTATATTAAATTGACCCACTGCATATTTACCAGCTTTTGCTTTGTTGAGCATTTCTGTTGCTGAAACTAACATAAAAAATACCTCCAGGATTTATAATTAGGAACCCAGTCCTTATACTATCATAATACAATACAAGCGGTTTGTAAATAGATAAAGTGTTAAATTTTGCTGCGAGGGACTTTTGTTACGTGCGCATTACAATTATCGACAAAGTGTTGCAATTTGTCACAAGTTATTATATAATGTGTTTCGTAGCAAAGAACCAAATATTATCGGCTACCTAGAAACTTAATTTATTTTTTCATACACACACAAGGAGGGCGTCTATGAAATTATTTAAGAAAATGACTATTGCGATTTGCTCAGTTATGGCAGTTGCCAGTTTTCAAGTTTCTGTAATGGCAGCGTCTGATGCTATCATCGATAGAGAGGATATGATAATAGGAAGCACCCTAGGCTACAAAATGGTTGCTGGAGAAGCCGTAAAAGATGACTTCAACATATTTATAAACACAACTGTTCCATACAAAAATGAACAATTTCTAATTAGGGGAACAGACATAGCTTTTAATAAATCTCTATATGATAAAGACATAACACCAGATGGAACAGAAACTGTAGTTGCTAAATATTTGACGGATACGACCATACGAGTTGGCGTTACAAATATTTCTAGCGATAAAATGTTTATGGTTCCGTTATATCTAGAAGTGGTAGGTGAAAATCCCAGTGTAGAAATAGTTGGAAACGGTGGAATTAGCTCTCAAATTATTAATCTTTCGGAAGCTGCGGTCTCCGATCAAAATATAAAAATTGAATTTGGTAAAACTCGAAATATACCTATAGAAGGCGAGGGGTTTCTTGGAGAAGTTGCGATAGAAGAAGTTATTCCCGGAGCGTTAAAATCTCCAACAACAGTAATGCTAACTCTCGAAACCAACTCGGGGCTTGTTTTTGACACTCTAGTTGGGCACAAAATTAAGCTCGAGGGTAGCGCCGGGCTTGCAGGCACAGAAACTTGGGCAACAGTTACTGCAGTTACTGCAAATGACCAGCAATTAATACTCGAGTTGCCAAGCTTAGACGATAATAATATCAAGGGAAATATCAATATTATCGATTTACCTGTTAAACCAGAAAATCGAAAAGTAGGTGTTATCTGCGAGCAAGTATATCTTAACGTTTCTGCCAACGATGTTACAAAACGTGGTGTAGTTTCTGACGTCGTTCCATATGATATACATTTATCTTCAGATCACCTCCAAACTTTTGTTGCAGGTGGAAAATCCGAAACAATCGAATTTGCTATCACAGAAAATGTTTCGGGATCGTTAGATAACGACTTAGATTTATTTATCTCAACAACCGGTGCGCAAATCATTAATTTCGAAGAACAAACTATAGATGGAATTAATTTTAAGGCCATAAAAGATTACAAAGGCAAAATTGTTGAGATTATCGGAAAGATGACTCCAGAATTTGATGAATCAATTTCAAACGATATCCACATCAACTTGGAATTAATAGCTGGGGTAAACGATCGCGGCGATGTTACGGTGGCTGTAGAATGCCGAAACTTTGCAGAAGACCTCTCCGTTCCTGTAGGCAAAATTGAAAATACGGTAAATGTTACCAAAAAGACTGCCAACTTAAAAATTGGTCTAAAAGATCAGATAGCCGGGGAGATCGTTATTGCCGAAAGTAAAGCCAATGTATTAGAAAAGTATGAACAGATTATTGTAGAGATCGCTGAGGCCGAAGAAAATGATATCAGAATTAAAGATGCTCATGTTTATGCAACGAATGGCATCGAAGTTAAGTCCGAAATTATGGGCGATTATATTGTAATTGATATCACAAGGCAATCGGCTGCACCCGGAAAAGTGGTGATTTCAGATCTCGAATTTACAGTAGGCCAAGATGCTCCATACGGTTCATATGATATCAAAGTGAGTGGCAGTGCCATTTCGGGTAAAAATGCAACGCTAAATCCAGCAAACTTTAAGGCTTCAACACAAGACCCTATAGTGGTAAAAAACTTTGCAGTACTCAGTCAAAATCTTATCAAGCCCGAAATTCGAGAGGTTGTTAAGGAAGTTCCTGTAAAAGTAGAGGTGGTTAAGGAAGTGATCAAAGAAGTTCCGGTAGAAGTAGAAGTCGAGAAGAAGGTAATCGTTCCTATTATCGATTTATATACCGAGTCAGTAACTAGGGGCAACATTGCAAGAGACCTCACTGCAACACCGGTTAAAACTGCAAACGGCAACTTGATGCTTGCTGTTCGCGACATTGCGACGGTATTTGGATTAGACGAAAGCCAGGTTGTCTTCGTAGGTAAAAAAACCATCGTCAACGATGCGATAGAGATCGAGCAAGGCAGCGATGTTTTAAATATTGCCGGGCTCAAATTAAAAATGACCGATAAAGTTGCCAATATCGGTGGTCGTGCGTATGTACCGATTGAATATATGGCACTTGCTTTAGGCTCTCCAATCAAAATTAAATAAATTGGCTCTAGCATATACGAGGGGCACCATCGCGGTGATTGTATATGCTGGAGCTTTTTTTTGCATAGGTTTGATACATATTTTGAGATTTCCAGTTTAGAAGTTAAGAAACTGCTCATAATATAACATGAGCAATATCAAAAATTCCAAAAAACATATGTGAAAGGATTATTAATATGAAAACACTATTTAACGATAACTGGTTTTTTTCAAGAAGTGATGACCCGATGGCAAAGGAACTAACTTTCAACCCTGCAGGCTTCACGCGTGTACGAATTCCTCATGATTGGAGCGTAGATTCACCTTTTGAAAAAGAGGCTATTGCAGGAGTTCGCTCTGGATATCTACAAACGGGGGTCGGCTGGTATCGCAAGCTTTTTGCTGTGACAAATGAAATGCTAGCGGGCAGAGTCGAAATACTATTTGATGGAATTTTTATGGATAGCAGTGTTTATATCAACGGCAAGCTTGTCGGAAACCGCCCATATGGATATATCAGTTTCTTCTATGATATTACAGAATTTTTGGTAGAGGGGAACAATTTGATTGCTATAAGAGTGGATTGTTCCAAAGAAGGCCAAACCCGCTGGTACAATGGCTCTGGTATATATCGCAACGTCTGGTTTATAAATACAAAAAGCGTTTATATCCCAACCTGGGCCGCCACGGTTACTACTAAGGTTAATAATAATATTGCAACTATCAATTATTCTCTCAAAATTGCTAACAAAAATGACGAACCTGCGGCCGTGGTTGCAAGCACCTATATCTATTGCCAAGGTAATGTTTTACTAAATGAGCGCCACAACGTTATAGTTGACAAGGAAACTACGATCAATCTAACCTTCGATATTGCAGATCCTCTTCTTTGGAGCGCTGATGACCCCAATTTGTATCAGCTAGAAACCAGGCTTATGCTAAACGGAACCGACATCATCGATAGCTTAAAAACTCCGTTCGGAATACGCACTATTGAATACAAATCAAATGAGGGAATGTTTATAAACGGTATCCACACCAATCTCAAAGGCGTGTGCTTGCACCATGATGGTGGCGTCGTGGGAGCTGCAGTTCCAGATAGTATCAACCGCAAACGCATTATGCTACTAAAAGAGATGGGCTGCAATGCGATTCGAACGGCACATAATCCTTTTGCACCAGAATTTTATGAAATTTGCGATGAAGTTGGAATGATGGTAATGGACGAAATTTTTGATGGCTGGGAAACATCCAAAGTTCCAAACGACTATGGGCTATATTTTGATCAGTGGTATGAGCGCGATGTTACAGATTTTATAACACGTGATAAAAACCATCCTTGCGTCGTGATGTGGTCCATTGGCAATGAGATGCTTAAGGTTAACTCGGCAACAACGCAAAAATTGCTAAATCTCGTTCATAAACTAGATCCTACACGCAAAGTCACTGCAGGCGTAAATGGCGTGGGGGCCGATCGTGAAAAATGCCGCATGATGACCGACATTGCCGGCTTCAACGACGGCGGAGGTGCTTGCTTTATATATGAGCAAAAGCATTTAGAAAGACCCGACCAACTGTTTGTTGCAACAGAAGCGCCTCATACGGGACAAACCAGGGGATTCTACCGCACTCAAACCTGGTGGAGAGATAAAAATCAGCCGCGCATCGAGATCCCAAATTTAACAGATGAGGAAATCTTCTTTGACGGACGCCCAGGTTACCAATCTTCATATGACAATAGCGGGGTTCGTGTATGCGTGCGTGATAGCTGGTCATACGTCGAAAAGATGCCATATCTAATCGGTGAATTTCGATGGGCAGGCATTGACTATTACGGCGAGAGCGAGTGGCCAAAACGCAAGAGTGAGTCCGGAGTAATCGATACAGCAAATTTTCCAAAGGATCACTATTATCTATACCAAAGCATGTGGCGCGACGCTACAGAACACCCAATGATTCATCTGCTACCGCATTGGACGCATCCCGAAATTACTGAAGGAACGATCATACCAGTCTGGGTATATACAAACTGCGACTCGGCAGAGCTAATTTTAAACGACATCAGCCTAGGCAAATGTGAAAAAGGCACCGCCAAACATCTGCAGTGGGACGTGCCATACCAGCCAGGAACTATCACGGCAATAGCGTATCGCAATAACGAAAAGGTTGCCCAAAAAAGCTACTCAACTGCTGCCGCACCAGCAGGATTTGAATTGGATAGCGACATTATAGAAGTTGACATTAATGGGATCAACACAGTTCAAGTGGATGTTACAGCTCTCGATGCCGCCGGAATTTCCGTCCCTTATGCAGAAAACAATCTATATTTTTATCTGGAAGGTGACGCAGAGTTTGTTGGTACAGAAAATGGAGACCCGTTAGATCATACTCTTTTAACATCGCATACTCGCAGATTATTTTACGGCTTGGCTGCAGCGACCATACGACCTTGGAGCGAATACAAGCTCACCGTGGCGGGTATCATGGGCAACCGTATATTTAAAGATACAACGACTGCAACAATCGAGGCAATAGTTATAGATGAGCTAGATGACACTACAACTGCTAGACTAAAAATTTATTATACAACCAACGGTGACGAAGCGAATTTCAATTCAATAGTATACGATGGCCCTATCGAAATTTCGGAGACAACAATGATCAACGCCGCGTTCTACAAGAAAAATAAATTGCTATTTAGATTAAACGAACTATTTGTAAAAGGTGAGCGAATTCCTTATATCGATACGGCTCACACTAACAAAACTCCCGTTGGAGATATACCAGATGGGCCATTCGATAAAGAAGCAGTGGGAGTTTGGAGCTACGAGAGTGGCATAGACTATGAATTTTTGCCAGATGGAACAGTTGTGTTGCTAGTAGATAAGGATAACAAACAGTTGGTGGGGCATTGGTGGTACAATTACCCAACCGATATGTTCGAAATCGAGGACTATGCAGGAACTGGAGAAATTTGGTATCTAACTGGTGCAAAAGAGAAACTTGAGCTTACATCCCAAAAAGCTGATAAACTAAAAATGGGTAATAAAGCTAAAGGAATTCGTATGCCTGATCAAGAAGTAATTTTGACTAAAAAATAAGCTATATCTGCTGCTAGACTTGCTGCCACATTAGAAAAGAGGAATAATTATGTTGATAGATTTTAGTAAAAAGAAATTTGATATAATCATTGCCGCAGGACAGTCCAATTGTGAAGGTGCAGGCATCGGAGACGTTGAAGATCCTTATGCTCCAAAAAATAACGTTTGGTCGATGAACGATTTTGTAATTGCCAAGGCCACAGAGCGCATTAAAGGAAATACGCTTAGAGGAAGATTTGTATTACACTTTGCAGACGAATATTTGAATGCCGGTTTGTTAGATGCAGATAGAGAGATTCTTATAATCAGCGCGGCTCAAGGTGGCACCGGATTTGCCACACACGAGTGGAATCGTGGCGATGCATTAGCGGTTAGAATGTTGGAGATGACCAAAACAGCTCTTGAACTAAATACCGAAAATAAAATCGTTGCCTTCTTGTGGCATCAAGGGGAGCGAGAAGTTTCTCATAATATGACTGCCGAAGCGCATCTGAACAATGTACGGATACTTTTAGGCGATTTGCAAGCAGCCTTTGGGAAAAATTTTCCTATGATAACTGCAGATTTGGTGCCTATATGGAAAGCCGAAAAAGGCGAGTTAGCTACAAAAATTTCTGATGCTACTAGGCAAGCTTTTGCGGAGGTGGGCGGAAGTTTTGTCGATACAGATGGCCTCACATCTAATTTTGAGGAGGTTGCGGGTTCGCATGAAAAAATTCACTTTTCACGAAAAGCTGTCAAGGAGTTGGGGCAACGCTACTTTGCGGCATACAATAATAAGAGGGAATAAACTATGACTATAATTAAAAATGCTATTGTATATGATCCCTATCTCCTGGGAGTGAAAGATATATTAATTGAGGGCGATAAAATTATTGCTATTGCCAACGACATTTTTGTAAACTCGAATGCACTTCAGGTCGAAGTCATTGATGCAGCAGGAAAAATTGTGTTGCCAGGATATATCGATCAACACGTCCATGTTATTGGCGGCGGAGGAGAAGCGGGATTTAAGAGCCGTACTCCAGAAGTGGTTTTATCTGATATTGTAAAGGCCGGAGTTACTACAGTTATCGGAGTTTTGGGAACCGATGCGACAACTAGATCTCTCGAGAGTTTGCTGGCAAAAGTGCGTGCTCTAGATGAAGAGGGAGTTTCGGCGTATATGCTAACGGGTGCGTACGAAGTGCCGATCCCAACCCTATTTGCAGATGCAAGGCGCGACATTATTTTAATCGATAAAATCTTGGGCGTTGGCGAAGTTGCGATATCAGACCATCGCTCATCGCTAGCCACTTTCGATGAAATCAAGCGAATTGTAACACAAGCTCGAGTCGGCGGAATGCTCTCTGGAAAGGCTGGAGTGATTCAGTTTCATGTCGGTGATGGCAACAGCAAACTTTCTATGCTATTCGATATAATCGATCAAACCGAAGTGCCTGCATGCCATTTAATTCCAACGCATGTCAATAGATCTAAGGCGCTTTTAACATCGGCTATGGACTTTGCCAAAAAGGGTGGGTATATCGATATCACTTCCTGCATGGGGTCTGCCGATATGTCCGCATCGAAAGCAATACGAATGTGTTCCGACTATGGCGTTCCAATATCTCAAATTACAATGAGCTCCGATGGAAACGGAAGCCAAACCAAATACGATGCGTTGGGCAAAGTGACAGGGCTAACCTCCGCTAGTATGGCGACGCTTCATGCGGCGGTCAAAGCTGCCATAACCAAAGAGAAGGTACCAGCCGAAGATGTGTTTGCGATAGTGACTAAAAACGTTGCAAAGGCGAATGGACTGTGGCCTCACAAAGGTGCCATTGCTATTGGAAGCGATGCCGATTTGCTTTTTTTAACTGCAGCATATGATATTTGCGATCTGATGGCAAAAGGAAAGTTTATGATTCGGGATAAAAAATTATTGACTAAGGGAACTTTTGAGTAAACAAAAAAAGACACGACTGAATTTTTGCCGTGTCTAAACTTTAATTTAGATTTTTTCTTTTCGAGCACCCAAGTTGAAGTCTGCAAATTCGACCAGATCACCACCAATTAACGGTTTGGCCCATTCTACAAACGCCGTAGTTACATCGTTACCACGCGCGTTGATAAATTCTGCTGGTACAATTTTTTCGCCCATCATCACTTCGCTAATAGGAATTAAAATTGTTTCGGATTTATACGGGTCTGTAGAAATGCGCTTAAAGCCAACCATCATTCCTGTTTGACCTTCCAACACAGCTCTCAATGCTGCTCTTCCAGCATCCACCGCTTCTGAAACATCTGTAGTAGACTGATTTACAACCGATGCGCGTCCCGTAATGCCAGGCTTTTCGCTTCGAGCTTTGATGCCCAGCTCTTTGATTACCAGATTGGCAAGGTGCGTTCCAACGTCTCCGGTGTATACGGCGCGTTCTGTTCTAAAGACCAGTGGGGCAACTGGTTCGCCCGCTTCATTTGTCAGGCCTTCGCTAACTGCAACTACAACGCCACCATATTGCTCATGTAATCGTTCTACATCTTCCAAAAATTCTTTCTCATTAAATGGTCGCTCTGGCAGATATATTAAATGTGGCGCATCTCCAGGTTTGCGTCTCGCCAGGGCTGCTGCTGCCGTGATCCATCCTGCGTTTCGGCCCATCGATTCGACCACACTCACGTGGATAGGCATAGACTTAACATCTTCTCCAATGTCCTTAACTGTCTGAGCAATAAATCGCGCGGCACTGCCATATCCTGGCGAGTGATCAGTTACAAATATATCGTTATCAATTGTCTTCGGAATTCCAATAACTCCTATTCCTTTGTCCTTTGCCACTTCGTAAATCTTTCCGCAAGTGTCCATAGAGCCGTTTCCGCCATTAAATAAGACCCATCTAATATCGTATTTGTCAAATATTTCTAACATTTTAGCGTATTCTTTTTCATACAGAGGAAATCGTGATGTACCCAACGCAGATGCGGGGGTGTGAAGCAATTTTTCGATCTCAGCTTCAGGAATCTCTTTTAAATCTATAAAGTTTTCGGTTAAGATGCCACTACTTCCGCCAACTGCTCCATAAACCTTATCAATTTCTGGATATTTTTTTGCCTCTGTAATTACACCATAAAGAGATGCGTTGATTACAGAAGTGGGGCCACCGCCATGTGCTATTAATAAATTTGCCAAAGTAAAAACCTCCCTAAAATTTGATAGATTTATCATAGCAAAACTGGCTGTAATTTTCAAGGGCTAGTATGAAACGATACCCAAAATCGATGCTTATTTGGCAGGAGCAAAGTCACGCAAAATGTTTGCCATTATCACAGGGTTGGAATATTCGTTAGACGGATCCATCTCAAAGTCTGAGAAAAATGTTACGCCCGAAACTGCGACCTTTGCACCGCTGACTAATGTTTCAATTGCTAACGCGACAGTATCTCCTACGGCTACGCTATCATTTTGCATATCAGCATCGGAGCTCTCGGATGTGGCATGGGCTCGAACTATGGTTGCTGCCTCGTTTGCCAAAACCGTGTTTCCGCTATAAAAACTAAATTTGGATTGCTTCACACCATCGGTATACTCGCTTTTTGCATTATAATCGTCTAGATATAATCTGTATACTTGCCCGCCATTTCTAGTTTGGTCAATCATTTGGTCATCGTTGAATCTGGCTGTTGCCCCGATTGCTTCCAAAATGGCATTGCCCTGCGCAGCGTTGCCGAACTCCCCAGCTGCATCGCCGTAGTCTGCTTTCGATGTGATAATCAGGTTTCCGCCACCGTCGGTATACTTCTTTATTGCAGCAAGCTCTGATTCGCTATAGCTATATCCCGGATCCTTGCTTTGCGCATCTGTGATTATTAGCAAGTCTATTCCTGCTAACACATCGTCGGTAATAGTTTTTTTATTAATCTTAGCAACTCCGCCATTTTCTTGAATTAATTCTGTTGTGAAATGCATATTGTCGATGTATCCACCCGTTACATAGGCATTATTTTTGGAGCCGTCAATCAATACTCGAGTTACATCTTCCGCTTCCACTCCGGTAACTGTCAGATCTTTCATAAATACTCGAAACTCCCCATTTATCGTAGCTTCCATTGATGCTGTAATCATATTTGGCCCTACATCGTCTATAGAAATTGTTGCAACACTGTTTGCCATATCTGATTTAGCGACGTCGCCTACTATGGCTGTTGTTACCACTTCGCCGTCTACCCAATATTTCACTAGCGCATCTTCCATTGCGTAACTTTCATTATTATAGAGCACGACTTCGACTTCTACATCATCGCCCACAATGGCTTTTTGTGAACTAGATTTAATGGCAGAAATTCCCAGGTTTTCTTTGTCGCCAATCCATATCGGTGCTGTCACGGCGATATCTCCATCTGTTTGCGTTACTCTCAAATAAAAATATGTAGAATCAATGGTGGGGTCGAGTGAAAATTTCCATATACCCTCCGTAGCTGCAGCTGCCACTTTGCCGCCGTCAGTAATTAGCTCCACTTTTTTTAGCTCGTCTGTTTCGTCTGGGTCATACACAATAACGGCAAAGTCCAATGCGTCTTGATTCTCCAAAATGGATCCCATCGTGTGCCCGTTTAATTTATATGAGATTGCCAAGTTTTCATCTTCTGTTGCATACACTCGCATGTTGCGCAAGGCATCGTAAACCGATTCTCGAGTTAGCTCCACCGCTTCTATAACTGTACGCGCTGTATTGGCATCCCCCCACTCACCAGCGTGATTGTCTTGTCCGTTGGTTGGCGCCAGGTGCCATCCCATATCTAAGGCTTTCGTATAATATTCATACGAAGGGTAATATCCGCTTCCTCTAACATCGCCCTCGCCATTTGCAACTTCTATTAGTGTCACAACTTTATCAGCCTCCTTGCTATAGTAGCCAAAGTTTGCAAAGTCGCCAAACGCATTTCCCGGATGATTCATTTGCGATACAGATCCCGGGATCGTTGCCAATGTAGCGTAATAGTTTTTTAGGTCCATTTCCTTGTTATTTCGGCTCTCAAAGCCAGGTGTATTATATGTATTCATATGGCCCCATTTACCGGTGCTAGCAGACCAAGTCATCTCAAATGCATATATGGCGGCAAAGTGACCTGCTTCGTTATATTTATTTGCTGTTGCTAATCCGGTTTGCCACTCTGTGCTGGCAGTGCCATCTGAAATCGATACTGCAAAATCATTATCAAGTTGATTTGAATGGTCTGTAATAGCCAAAAAGTCGACTCCAGCTTCTTCGCGTGCGTATATGTAGGCCTCGTCCACACTGCCTTGTCCATCAGAAAAACTGGTATGTGAATGAAGCTGCCCATAATATAAATTAACATCGGCTGCGAAAATTATAGTTGAACTTAGAAAATATGTAGCAATAATTAAAGCGTTTCGTAATTTCATATATATATTCTCCTAATTTTAAACTTTTATATTTTATATTTATGCGATTTTCCTAGCTTTATGACTAGGCTTACCAATTAAGGCAAGCCTATCGAATTATAAATTAGCTAAAATATATTCTGTAATATCCAAACATTTTGAATCCGCTACATTTCCTGTAACTTTAATTTTCTGGTTGGCTTCTCCTAATATAGTAGCCAGCTTATTTGCCTTGTCTATAAATCCAATATGTCTTAGCATGATTTCTGCCGCTTTGATCAGGCTAGACGGGTTTGCGTATTCGGCAAGTCCGAGCTCTATAAGCCTAGGTGCAGATCCATGAACGGCTTCAAACATAGCATAGCGATCGCCAATATTTGCGCTTCCTGCAGTGCCCACGCCTCCTTGTATTTGTGCCGCTTCATCTGTTATAATGTCACCATACAAGTTAGGCAAAACAAACACTTCGAATGATGCTCTCTCAGCTGTATCAAGTAGCTTTGCTGTCATAATATCAATAAAATATTCGTCTACCTGAATTTCTGGATACTCTTTTGCAACTTCCATGCATACTGACCAAAATTTACCGTCAGTTTTTTTTAGAATATTCGATTTGGTAACAACGGTTACTCGTTTTTTGCCATTATCTCTTGCATATTTAAATGCCGCCCTTGCTATTCTCTCGGTTCCGGGAGCGGTAATTACGCGAAAATCAAATACCAAGTCGTCTGAAATCTCAATTCCTCTACTGCCTAAAACATACGCTCCTTCGGTATTTTCTCTAAAGAACATCCAGTCTATGCCTTCGTCTCTTAGAATAACCGGGCGAACGTTTGCGTATAAATCGAGTTCTCGACGTAAAGTTACGTTTGCGCTTTCTATATTTTTGGCGCTTCCACCACTAGGAGTGGTTGTTGGGCCTTTTAGTAATACATCGCACGTTTTGATTTCTGCTAATACATCGTCGGGAACTGCCATGTTTTTTTCTAGACGGTTTTCGATTGTCAGGCCTTGAATTTCTTTTAGCACAATCTTTTTTGACTCTAATTCATCTGCCAAAAGTTTTTGCAATACCCTAATAGTAGCGTCGGTAATTATGGGGCCTATGCCGTCTCCACTGCAATAACCTATTACAATCTGATCTTTGAAATTTACTGCTGCAGGTTTATTTTTGAGGCGTTCAACCCGCTCGAGTTGCTCTTTAACTAATTGCAAAAAATGTTGTTCAGCTTCCATTTTACTCTCCGTTCTAATTATTCATAAAATTTTTCTGCCTAGCAACTTCGTATAATACAATGCTTGTGGCTATGGCAGCGTTAAGAGATTCTAGATTATCGCGGGTAGGGATTTTAATCGTTGAGTCAGCTTGTGCTCGCGTATATTCAGTTATCCCTGTTGCTTCGTTTCCAATTACGATTGCTGAAGAGCCATCAAATTTTGTTGTATACAAATTGTTCGACTGATACAGATCTGTTGCGTAAATTTTAACCTTGTTTTCTCTAAAGAAATCTACATAGCTAGTCATTTCATAGTTTCGTATGATGTCTATTTTGGAAATTGCTCCCATGGTAGCACGAACGACTTTGGGTGAATATAGTTCAACGCAATCTTTAGTTAGAAAAATAGCGTCCACAAAAAGTCCATATGCTGTTCTTACAATAGTTCCTAAATTGCCAGGGTCTTTAATTCCTTCTAATATTAAATATGTTCCATTTTGCTTAATGGTAAAATCATTTAGAGATTTATTTCGTTGCTTTACTATGGCCATAAGCCCTTGTGGAGTTTTTGTATCGCTGATGTGCGTATATACATTATCAGAAACCGTTATCCACTGAGTCTTTGGGTTATAGTCTGATTTATCGATATTTTGTGTTGCGATAAAATACAATATTTCCATAGTATTTGCCAGGTCGTGGACAGCACGAGTTCCTTCGACAACAAAGAGAGATTCTTTTTGCCTAGTGCTTTTTTTTGATTGCAGTTCTTTAACGTTCTTTATAATAGGGTTCGTAATGCTTGTAATATTTTTATCTTCCATTTATTTGTTCAACGCCTTAATCTTTTCATTTGCTCCGACAACTACCAGAACATCGTCTTTGTTAAAAATATAATCTGGTCTTGGAGAAATGTCAAGGCGGCCCTTTCCTTGGATTGCGATAACATTTATGCCATACTTGCTTCGTAAATTAACATCGATAATACTGTTGCCTACCCATTCAACAAGCGCTGGTACTTCAGCTATGCTATAATCTGCCGATAGTTGAATGTGCTCTATTATGCTTCCCGATATTAGAGTTGTAGCAACTCTTCGACCCATGTCCAATTCTGGCTGAATCACGCGGTCGGCACCAATTTTTTTTAAAACCTTTTCATGGATCGCATTTGTGGCTTTTGCCATCACATATTTTATACCCAGCTCTTTTAATATAAGCGTCGTCATAACACTAGATTGTATGTCGTTTCCTATGGCAACCACTCCCACGTCAAACTCTTTTATGCCCAACGCACGCACTGCCTCCATATCTGTTGTATCAGCCTGAATCGTGTGTGTTGCGATATTAGACAATTCCTGAACTCTATCTTCGTCTCGATCTATCGCCAAAACTTCGTACCCAGAATTTGCTAATGCCGTTGCCAAGCTGGTGCCAAATTTGCCTAATCCACATACTACAAACTGTTTTCTTTTCATAAATCCTCCTTAACCGACCAAAACTTTTTCCTCTGGATATTGAAGCCCCACAGGATTTTTTGCTGCACGCACTATAAGAGCCACCCCAACAGTGATCAATCCAACTCTGCCTATAAACATCAGTGCAATAATAACTAGCTTTCCTGTAAAACTCAGGGAGCTGGTTATTCCAAGTGTTAATCCCACTGTCGCAAATGCCGAAACAGTCTCAAACAAAAGCTCAATAAACGTCGCATCTTCAGAAAATGTTAATATGGTGAGCGCAATCATTACTATCAATATAGCAATTGTCATGATTGTAAGCGATTTTAAAATTTGATCTGTACTGATTTTTTTCTTAAAAACAACAACACTACTATCTCCTTTTAATACAGAAACGGCACACAAAACCAAAACTCCCAATGTAACCGTTTTGATACCCCCAGCAGTTCCGGCGGGCGATCCACCCACAAACATTAGCATCACGGTCATGAGCTTCGAGCCCAATGTAAGCTCATCCAAAGCCAAAGTGTTAAACCCTGCTGTTCTGGGCGACACAGATTGAAACATTGCCGCTGTAATTTTATCAGCAAAGGAAAGCGACCCCAATGTTGCTGGATTGTTATATTCCGCTATAAAAAAGAAAATGAATCCACCTAAAATTAAAACTATCGTTATAATCCATACAAGTTTCGTATGTAGTGAAAGTTTATAAAATGTTTGTCTCCAAGTAAAATGTTCTGCAAGCTCCGATTTGGTTTTTAAAACATTATAAGTATCTAACCAAACTGTATATCCCAGTCCACCCAAAATAATCAAGATCATTATAGAATAACTAAACCACTCGTTTTGTACGTATGGCATTAAGCTATTATTTCCAACCAAATCAAATCCCGCATTACAAAATGCTGAAATCGAGTGAAATATAGAATACCAAATTCCGGTAACAAACCCATATTCTGGCACAAAGACAAAGCTTAAGCACAATGCCCCTATCCCCTCTATCAATAAGGTTAATTTAACAATAAGCAATGTAAATTTTACAACCCCTGATGTAGTATTAAAACTCAATGCTTCTTGCATTAACAGTCGGTTCTTAAACGAAATCTTTTTTCCTGTTACCACAAAGATCATGCTCACCAGCGTCATAAATCCTAGCCCACCTATTTGTATGCACAAGATAATAACAATCTTGCCAAACAACGACCAATACGCTAATGTGTTTTCAACAACTAACCCTGTCACGCAAACTGCAGAAGTTGAAGTAAACAATGCTGTCAACCAGGGAGTAACCACTCGTGATGTAGTGCTGATTGGCAACATCAACAATGCTGTTCCCGCAGCTATTAATCCCAAAAATCCAAAGATCAATATCTGAGCAGGTCCAAATTTAATTCGCCCACCACCAGGGTCTTTTTCTGCGAAATTGTTTAATGTATCCAATTCCATCTATTACACCTCTTTTTATAAAGAACGAAGCCAATTACCGCGCTTCGTCCTTTGTTATTTTTTATTCTGGTACTACAACTCCGTTATAAACTAGCCCTTCTTCTGTATCAATTGTAATAGTACGGCCTTTCTTTACTGTATCTGTGGCGTTTCCCGCTGCATAAACCACAGGAATGTCCAAAGTTCTTCCCACTATAGCGGCGTGATTATTTTCTTCTGGTGTTGCATCTTCGACGATAATCGCTGACGCTTTCTTCATAAATGGTAAAAACTCGTTGTCGGTGCTTCTAGTTACCAAAATATTTCCATGAACAAACGTTTCTTCGGCTTCTTCTACAACATTGGCAACACAAGCCTTTCCGGTTACAATGCCCCTGCCGCAGCCAAGCCCTCTTGCTAAAATATTGCCCACATACTGTACTTTCAAAATATTTGTGGTTCCGGCGACTCCAACTGGAATACCTGCTGTAATAACTACTACATCGCCTTGCTTTGCCAGTCCCGCATTTTCTGCTGTTACAACGGCTTTGGCAAAAACCTGATCTGTCTCTTCTTTTTCGATTGCTATTAAATGTGGAGAGCAGCCCCAAACCAGATTAAGTTGCCTATATGTCATGGCTTCTGTTGTACACGCAACTATTGGTGATAGAGGCTTAAACTTTGCAACAGCGCGGGCAGAGTACCCAGATTTAGTTACTGTGATTATAGCTGCCGCATCCAATTGCAATGCAGCTTGGCACGTAGCGCTACTCATAGCGTGAGTCATACTAAGTGAAGACACATTCTTATATGATAGGTTATAGATATCTTTGGCTTCTTCGGCTTCTATGGCAATCTTAGCCATCATAGTCAGTGCCTCTATTGGGTAATCGCCTTTTGCGGTTTCTCCAGAAAGCATTATGGCAGAGGTTCCGTCAAATATGGCGTTGGCAACGTCGCTTACTTCGGCTCGGGTTGGTCGCGGATTTACAACCATAGACTCTAACATTTGCGTCGCGGTTACCACGGGTTTTCCCGCAAGATTGGCTTTTTTGATCAAACTTTTTTGAATCATAGGCACTTCTTCAGCTGGAATTTCAACTCCCAAATCTCCTCGTGCGACCATGATTCCATCTGCAACTTGCAAAATCGCATCGATATTATCAACGCCCTCGCGATTTTCAATTTTGGCTATAATGTGAACGCCGCGTCCACCATTTTCTTCCAGGATATTCCTAATTCTAATGATATCAGAAGCTCTTCGAATAAAAGATGCAGCTATAAAGTCGAACCCCATTTTGGCGCCCAAAGCAATATCAGAAATATCTTTTTCGGTTAGCGATGGTAAATTTAAACGCACATTTGGAATGTTAACCCCTTTTCTAGAGCCCAAATGGCTACCGTTTTTAACAACGCAAATAATATCGTTGCCCTTAATTTCTTTTACTACCAACTCAATTAAGCCGTCATCCAATAAAATTATGTCGTCTTTTTTTAAATCGTGTGGCAGATCTTTATACGTTATGCTAGTTTTTTGCGTTGTTCCTTCCACTTCATCTGTTGTGAGTGTAAAAAGTTGACCTGTCTTTAACTCAATTTCTCCATCGCCTGCGACAACTCCGGTTCTAATTTCAGGGCCTTTGGTATCCAAAACTAATGCAGTAGGAGTTCCTAGCTCTTCGCGTACTTTCATAACGCGCTTGGCTGTTTCAGAATGAATCTTTTGGTTATCGTGTGAAAAGTTTAACCTGATTGCACTCGCTCCTGCATTAATAATTTTCTTTAGAGATTCTTCGTCCCTAGTTTTTGGTCCCACTGTTGCAATAATTTTAGTTCTTCGCATATTTCTCTCCAATTACATTTATTTTATACTTAAAATTTTTGTTGCTCGTAATCTCAACTCATTAATATCTTTTTTCATTTGTAAAGCTTCATTGATATCAAAATCTAAATATTGCCCATCGGAATATCCCACAACTCGTTTTGCTGCACCTTTCATCAATAAATCGACCGCATATATACCCATCAACGATGCGTGCATTCTATCTACCGCGGTAGGTGAGCCGCCCCTTTGCAAATGCCCCAAAACGGTAACTCGCGATTCGATTCCTGTAATGTGTTCTATTGTATGTGCCAATTCTTGGCAATGTCCCACGCCCTCTGCCACAATAATGAGAAAGTGCTTTTTGCCGCGATTTCTGTTCTCTACAATATTTTTCACAATTTCTTCTGATGTTTTGCGTTCTTCTTCTGGCAGTAATACGATTTCCGCACCAGTTGCAATGGCGCACCATAGGGCTATATATCCAGCGCGGCGTCCCATAACTTCTACTATAGAGCATCGGCTATGTGATGAAGACGTATCCAAAATTTTATTGATTGCGTCCATGGCGGTGTTAACTGCTGTATCAAAACCTATTGTGTAGTGTGTACACGCAATATCCAGGTCTATTGTTCCCGGAATCCCAATAGTGTTTATTCCGAGGTTAGCAAGCTTTTCGGCACCCTGAAATGAACCGTCGCCTCCAATTACAACTAAGCCCTCTATTCCAAAAACTCTACACATATCGGCTCCGCGCTCTTGGTACGCAGGCTCCATAAACTCTTTGCAACGAGCAGTTTGCAAAATAGTTCCGCCTCTTTGAATAATGTCTGAAACATCTTTTGATTTTAGAGGAATAACATCTCCGGACAACAATCCTTTAAAGCCATTTTTAATTCCCACAACTTCGGCGCCGTAAGATAGTCCTGTTCGAACCACTGATCGAATTGCCGCGTTCATTCCTGGTGCGTCTCCGCCACTGGTCATAACTCCAATTTTTTTGATTCTAGGATTTGCATTACTCATTGTTTTAACCTCCAAATTATTTGACTTATAGCCTTAGTATCAGTATTTTACAAATGTTAGAGTTTTATACTTCCCCATTCTACTAAAATATCTCAATAAAATCAACGCCCTATTTGTCCTAATTTTGCATAAAAAATAATTTGCAATAACATGCAAAAAATGGTTAAATATGGTATAATGTTATCGCTAAATATTTTTATAGAAAAGGAGTGAATCAGAAAATGAACTTTTACAAAAATAAAGATCAAATTATCGTGGCATTTGGAATTATGTTAGGAAGCAGTCTAGCTGTGTGGTTTGCAACTTTGCTAGGGATAGACTACGCCATAGTTGCAGGCATACTTGCTCTGATCGCCGCAACCACGGTCGAGCTTGAAACCATACAAGTATCTCTCCACAGAATAAAATCATTTACAATTTCTATTATACTAAGCTCTCTGCTGGTCACCTATATCGATAATACATCGATAGCATATGCGTTACTCATTTTTGCTATTCTATTCTTAACAACCGAATGGAAAACTACAGCACCGTCTAGTGCTATTATCGGAATATATATTCTCAGCGCAGCAGAAATCACGACGTTACTAATTTTAAATAGCATAGGTCTTATATTAATAGGCACTGGAGCTGCGATAGTCATCAATATTTTTCGCACGAATGACAAAGTAAAGCTAATTTGCGATATGAAATATATCGATATACAATTTAGACGCATCTTTATGGCAACAAAAGCATCGGACGCGACATCAGCCGAAACTCATGCAGAAGCTACATCAGCCGAAACTACATCAGCCGAAACTCATGCTACATCAGCCGAAACATGCCGAAGCTACATCAGCCGATGCTCATGCCGACGCTACATCAGCCGAACACATGTCAATACATCAGCCGAAACTCATGCCGAAGCTTACATCAGCCGAAACACATGCCGAAGCTACATCAGCCGAAACACATGCCGAAGCTACATCAGCCGAAACACATGCCGAAGCTACATCAGCCGAACACATGCCGAAGCTACATCAGCCGATGCTCATGCCGAAGCTACATCAGCCGATACACATGTCGATACTGTATCAGCCGATGCTCATGCCGACGCTACATCAGCCGAACACATGCCGAAGCTACATCAGCCGAAACTCATGCCGAAGCTACATCAGCCGAAACACATGCCGACGTACATCAGCCGAAACTCATGCCGAAGCTACATCAGCCGAAACTCATGCCGAAGCTACATCAGCCGAAACTCATGCCGAAGCTACATCAGCCGAAACACATGCCGAAGCTACATCAGCCGAAACTCATGCCGAAAGCTACATCAGCCGATGCTCATGCCGAAGTCGATACATCAGCCGATGCTCATGCCGACGCTACATCAGCGAAACACATGCCGAAGCTACATCAGCCGAAACTCATGCCGCTACATCAGTCGATACACATGTTACATCAGCCGAAACTCATGCCGAAGCTACATCAGCCGAAACTCATGCCGAAGCTACATCAGCGAAACTCATACTGAAGCTACATCAGCCGAAACTCATGCCGACGTTACATCAGCCGAAACTCATGCTGAAGCTACATCAGCCGAAACTCATGCCGACTACATCAGCCGAAACATGCCGACGTACATCAGCCGATGCTCATGCCGACTACATCAGCCGATACACATGCGAACTGTACATCAGCCGATGCTCATGCCGACGTTACATCAGCCGAAACATGCGAAGCTACATCAGCCGATGCTCATGCCGAAGCTACATCAGCCGATACACATGTCATACGTATCATCGAAACACATGCCGAAGCTACATGTCAATACTGTATCAGCCGATAATCATGACGAATAGCTACATTAGACGCCGAGCGTGATTATTCTAATACACCACGGTTAACTTATAAGGAACGAAAAGCTCAAGAAGCACAAGCGGCATTAGAATTGATGGCGGCTTTAGAAGCTGCGGTACTTGAGTTTGAAGATTTGGAAATGCACGTTTCACCAAAACGAATGTTAGAGCCAGAGCGTGTACATCATCATGTTGAGTTTGAAGATTTGGAAATGCACGTTTCACCAAAACGAATGTTAGAGCCAGAGCGTGTACATCATCATGTGTCACCAGCAAGAATGACAGATGCGGATCGTGTGTCACTAGCAAGAATGCCAGATGCAGATCGTGTGTCACCAGCAAGAATGACAGATGCGGATCGTGTGTCACCAGCCAGAAAGCCAGATGCGGATCGTGTGTCACCAGCCAGAATGCCAGATGCGGATCGCAGGTCACCAGCAAGAATGCCAGATGCGGATCGCAGGTCACCAGCAAGAATGCCAGATGCGGATCGCAGGTCAGCAGCAAGAATGTCAGATGCGGATCGTGTGTAACCAGCAAGAATGTGCAGATGTCAGCAGCAAGAATGTCAAATGCGGATCGTGTGTCACCAGCCAGAATGCCAGATGCAGATCGTGTGTCACCAGCAAGAAAGCCAGAAGCGGATCGTGTGCCACCAGCAAGAATGCCAGAAGCGGATCGTGTGCCACCAGCAAGAATGCCAGAAGCGGATCGTGTGCCACCAGCAAGAATGCCAGAAGCGGATCGTGTGCCACCAGCAAGAATGCCAGATGCGGATCGTGTGTCACCAGCCAGAATGCCAGATGCGGATCGTGTGTCACCAGCCAGAATGCCAGATGCGATCGTGTGTCACCAGCCAAGAATGCCAGATGCGGATCGTGTGTCACCAGCAAGAATGCCAGATGCGGATCGTGTGTCACCAGCAAGAATGCCAGATGCGGATCGTGTGTCACCAGCAAGAATGCCAGATGCGGATCGTGTGTCAGCAGCAAGAATGCCAGATGCAGATCGTGTGTCAGCAGCAAGAATGTCAGATGCGGATCGCGTGTCACCAGCAAGAATGCCAGATGCGGATCGTGTGTCACCAGCAAGAATGCCAGATGCGGATCGTGTGTCACCAGCAAGAATGCCAGATGCGGACCGTGTGTCACCAGCAAGAATGCCAGATGCGGATCGTGTGTCACCAGCAAGAATGCCAGATGCGGACCGTGTGTCACCAGCAAGAATGCCAGATGCGGATCGTGTGTCACCAGCAAGAATGCCAGATGCGGATCGTGTGTCAGCAGCAAGAATGCCAGATGCAGATCGTGTGTCACCAGCAAGAATGTCAGATGCGGATCATGTACAAGCAGTAGACGATGATTCAACCCCAAAACGTATGGAAGATCCAGAACGTGTACATTCTGATGCGCCACGCTTGAGCTATAAGGAACGCAAGGCCAAGGAGGAAAAATTAAATCAGGAATTGATGAACGAATTGGAAGCGGCTGTGTTAGAATCAACCCACGAGGATGAGCATCACTCGCGCCTTAGATAAATTTGATGGCCCCTCTTTTTTTAGGGGGGAGTGAGGAGGATTTATATGGATTTACAAAAGTTTAATCAAACTAAATTTAAAATTATATCGCTATATGAAGCGTTAGAAAATATACATACCGAGCTAGGGATAACTCACTTTTCGGAGCAATTGCTATTGTCGAAGGCGGCGTTGCTTGCAGATACTTTTAATGTTGTTGTAGTTGGTGAATTTTCGAGAGGAAAATCCACATTTATCAATGCGTTATTGGGTCAAAAAATCTTGCCTTCATCCACTCGACCTACTACTACTGTAATTAATAAAATTCACTATGATCTAAATTTTGCTTATAATATATATTTTAGAGATGGAACCAATAGGCAAATAAGCGAAGAAGAGTTTCAGGAGCTGATTGTTGGAGGCA
This sequence comes from Candidatus Epulonipiscium viviparus, assembly GCF_030708075.1. Taxonomy (GTDB): domain Bacteria; phylum Bacillota; class Clostridia; order Lachnospirales; family Cellulosilyticaceae; genus Epulonipiscioides; species Epulonipiscioides viviparus. The sequence goes on from NZ_CP117982.1 coordinate 3,192,456, forward strand.
CGCCCGATGTTGATTCTGCCCAGGAAATGGAATTATATGAAAAGCACGTGGAATATATCGCGAGCATCGAGTATGTCGACATAGCGTATCCGCTGGAACTATGCCAAAACGGGATAGATATTATTGATACCCCGGGAACTAATGATACCGACCGCGAAGAAATTACGTTTAAATTTATACCTCAGGCTGATGTTGCAATACTAATTCTTTCTGCAACACAAATTTTTTCCGACTCCGAAAAAGATTTTCTGAAGAACCGCATATTGGCCAATGATATTCAAAAGATTTTCTTTGTAATTAATTTTAAGGATCGACTTGCTTCTAAAGAGGAAGAGGACGAGCTGTTCGATTACGCAACTAAACATCTCGAATCTGTTTTGGACAACCCTAGAATATATTTGGTATCTTCCAGAAATGCGCTCAATTTTAAACGCACGCAATCTGGACAAACCCTAGCCGGAAAGCGAGTTATTGTTCCTGATACTCTTGAAGAGACGGGCTTTGCGGTACTAGAAGATGATTTGGCGCAGTATCTAATTACACAAAGAGCGACCATCAAGTTTCAAAAGTATATCGAGCGTGGGTTACGAATTTGCTCTGCTTTAGATAGCGATTATATTCAACTACAAAAGCGGGCTATTTTGGTCGACTTAGAAGTGGTCAAGCAAAAAGTCGCCGAGTTTAAGCCCCGTATAGCTGCAACCAAAAATAATGTTGTCGTTGAGCTCAATAGATTGCTTGCTTCTCTCGCTGCATTTGAAAAAAAACTGGTAACACGATATCGGATGGGGCTTGAGCACATTGCTAGAGCGGCCATTGCTGCCGTAGATGATTATACCGGAGAATTGAACTGCGAACAAATATTACGGCGAGTCGAAAATGTTGTTGCCCCTTTGCAAACGAAGCTACATGAAGAGTTGACCGAGTTTAAAAAGACGCAGATGGAGGGTGAAATTGCGTATACAGTCAAAAAGCTAAACAGCGCCTGCGATAATCTGATCAAAAATTTTCAGCGAGAATTGGAGATCTCGACAACTGCAATGGCGGAGGTGGCCTTTTCGTCGACCATTAGTATCAACGATGAACTGTATCAACGCGATATCCGATTATTTAAAAACTTTATGATTGGAGGCGCTATTATTGGCGTTATCGCAGCATCACACATGCTAGTTCCTATTGTTGGCGCCAGTTTTGCTATGTTTAATTATTTTAAGTATGAGCAAAAGGGAGAAATTTTACAAAAACTTAAGCAGCAGGTAAACAAAAAATATTATCATACTATTAAAAATCAATTACAAGAATTTCGATCTCAATATAAGCGAGACGCGGACTCAATGATACAAGCTTTGCAAAATGAGATTGGTTCAAAGATTACAAGTTTTGATCAGCAGCTGAAGGATTTGCTATTAGAAAAGGAAGCGAATGAAGTTAATAATTCGGCAAAGCTGGCGACTTTGCAAGATCAGAGTGAGCGCATCGTATTAATACAAAATCAGTTAAAGGAGTTGTTTTAGATGGACAAAATGAAGCTTGAGTGGATCCAAACAGAATTTTATGACTTACTGGACGACGCATTAAACAAGCGGATAGCTGCGATGAAAGATGCGATAGAAAACGATTCTGTCACCGTAGTTGTCTTGGGAGAGTTTAATACAGGAAAGTCTACATTTGTCAACGTATTGCAAGGGAATCAATTGGAAGTTTCTTCCACAACAACTATTAACGCTATACCATATGAAGTATCAAACGTTACCCTAATAGATACGCCCCCAATTGCCGAGCTTTCTCAAGCAGACTGCATACTTCAGGCAGACATCGCTATATTTATATTTGACGCATCGTCGCCATTAAAACGCACCGAAAAAAATTTTATCGCAGAACATTTGCTAGAGATAGAGTCTATAATTTTTATTGTGAACAAAATTGACTATGTTGATGAGGAAGAAGAGGCAGATGTTTTGCTAGATGTTAACAATAAATTAAAAAAATATTTTGGCTTACGCAAAATTCAGCTCCATCCTCTATCGGCAACGCAAGCATACGGCATTTTCGAAATTAAGCGTACGCTTAACAATGTGATTGAGACATTTGATCGGCAAGCTCGCAACAAAGCTAAGTTCAAGGCGATCATTCGTTTAATCACCCAATTAGCAAAAGAGCAACTCGAGTTTTTTTATACACAGATAGCGTCTTTAGAAACCGAGGCAGCGCAGATTGCAGCAACTCAAAAGACTATTGCCGCATATAGCAATGAGATCGTCGAATATATTACTGCGGCCGAAAAAGACATGCTGGTTGTCGCATATACAGATTTGTCGGCATTCCGAGAAAATTTAACAATGGATATGCTAGAAATGGTCACGTCATATAACGGCGCAGATTTCAAAGTGTTTGTAGAAATGTATCTTTGTAATTCGATTAAGAAAAATATACAGCGCTGGGTGTACTCGTACTCAGACCATCTAGAAAACCAATTTACAGATTTAGCCAAAGCCGTAGCCGCTATTTTGACTGATAAATTTGGACAAGACGTTGTAGTTGAGAATCACTATTTAATAAAGCGAGACCAAGATATTTTGCAAAAAGATATTGCAGTGAACGTGAAAGACGTATCAAAAATCAGTATGCACGCTGGATTTGTTTCGGCAGGAATAGCGGGAGCGTTAGCGTTAACAGGAGCAAATATGGTGTTGCCATTTATCAGCATGGCGGCGATGCCTACGTTACATCAAAAGCTGTTGGAAGGGAAATTAAAAGAAGTCAAATCGACAGTGCGACCAGAATTGACTACTGCAATCGATCGAGGTGTAGAACAGTTGTACGCTGAAATCAGCCATAACATTGCGACGCGAATTGAGCAACTAAAAACCAGTGCGATAAAACAGCATGCAAAATTGTTGAAGACATACAAAACAGAATGCGACGTAAATTTGAAACAAAACGCAACTGCGAGAATGGAGCTCGAAAAGGACATTCAAATATTGACCTATAAATTATCGCAACTCGAGGTGATATAATTGGAAAATCCAATAATGCTAATACTTTTATTGATAGGAATCATGATGGCAGCAAAGCATTATGGGGTGTTTAAGCAGGCGTTCGATAATTTAGTAGAAACAATAACAACCATGATCAACGGTGCCATAATCATATATTTATCCGCGACATCGAGTAACCGAAATATCCAAAACGCGCTAACGTCAAAATGTTATATAGAAGGGGGGATTTTAATACAAACCAGAAACGCAAAACTGATCGCGACGGGTGGAGCAGCTGAAATATCGAGAGTTGCGGCAGATCATAGGGCGGCATCAGCTAGAGATGCGGCAGATCATGGGACGGCATCAGCTAGAGTTGCGGCAAATCATGAGACGGCATCAGCTAGAGTTGCGACAAATCATGGGGCGGCATCAGCTAGAGTTGCGGCAAATCATGAGACGGCATCAGCTAGAGTTGCGCAAATCATGAGGGCGGCATCAACTAGAGTTGCGGCAAATCATGAGACGGCATCAGCTAGAGTTGCAGCAAATCATGGGGCGGCATCATCTGGAGTTGCGGCAGATCATGGGGCATCAGCTAGAGTTGCGACAGATCATGAGACGGCATCAGAGAGTTGCGGCAAATCATGAGACGGCATCAGCTAGAGTTGCGGCAGGTCATGAGACGGCATCAGCTAGAGTTGCGGCAAATCATGAGACGGCATCAGCTAGAGTTGCGGCAAATCATGAGACGGCATCAGCTAGAGTTGCAGCAGATCATGGGGCGGCATCAGCTAGAGTTGCGGCAAATCATGAGACGGCATCAGCTAGAGTTGCAGCAAATCATGGGGCGGCATCAACTAGAGTTGCGGCAAATCATGAGACGGCATCAGCTAGAGTTGCAGCAAATCATGGGGCGGCATCAACTAGAGTTGCGGCAAATCATGAGACGGCATCAGCTAGAGTTGCGGCAAATCATGGGGCGGCATCAGCTAGAGTTGCGGCAAATCATGGGGCGGCATCATAGGCATCAACTAGAGTTGCGGCAAATCATGAGACGGCATCAGCTAGAGTTGCGGCAGATCATGAGGCGGCATCAGCGAGAGTTGCGGCAAATCATGAGACGGCATCAGCTAGAGTTGCAGCAAATCATGGGGCGGCATCAACTAGAGTTGCGGCAAATCATGAGACGGCATCAGCTAGAGTTGCAGCAAATCATGGGGCGGCATCAACTAGAGTTGCGGCAAATCATGAGACGGCATCAGCTAGAGTTGCAGCAAATCATGGGGCGGCATCAGCTAGAGTTGCTGACAGAATCAGGGGCCGATTCAGCTACGAGTTGCGACCAGATCAATGGCGTAGCATCATCAGCTAGAGTTGCGGCAGGTCATGGGGTGGCATCAGCTGGAGTTGCGGCTGATCATGGGGCGGCATCATCTGGAGTTGCGGCAGATCTTGGGGCGGCATCAGCTAGAGTGGCGACAGATCATGGGGCGGCACCATCGAGAGTTGCGGCAGATCATAGGGCGGCATCAGCTAGAGATGCGACAGATCATGGGACGGCATCATCGAGAGTTGCAGCAAATCATGGGGCGGCATCAACTAGAGTTGCGGCAAATCATGAGACGGCATCAGCTAGAGTTGCAGCAAATCATGGGGCGGCATCAACTAGAGTTGCGGCAAATCATGAGACGGCATCAGCTAGAGTTGCAGCAAATCATGGGGCGGCATCAACTAGAGTTGCGGCAAATCATGAGACGGCATCAGCTAGAGTTGCAGTTGCGGCAGATCATGGGGTGGCATCAGCTAGAGTTGCGGCAAATCATGGGGTGGCATCAGCTGGAGTTGCGAGCAGATCATGGGGCGGCATCAGCTAGAGTTGCGGCAAATCATGAGACGGCATCAGCTAGAGTTGCGGCAATCATGAGGCGGCATCAGCTAGAATTGCGGCAGATCATGGGGAGGCATCAGCTAGAGTTGCGGCAGATCATGGGGCGGCATCAGCTGGAGTTGCGGCAGATCATGGGGCGGCATCAGCTAGAGTTGCGGCAGGTCATGGGGCGGCATCAGCTAGAGTTGCGGCTGATCATGGGGCGGCATCATCTGGAGTTGCGGCAGATCTTGGGGCGGCATCAGCTAGGGTTGCGGCAGATCATGGGGCGGCGTCAGCTAGAGTTGCGGCAGGTCATGGGGTGGCATCAGCTGGAGTTGCGGCTGATCATGGGGCGGCATCATCTGGAGTTGCGGCAGATCTTGGACATCAGGCAGATCATAGTTGCGGCAGATCATGGGGCGGCATCAGCTAGAGTTGCGGCAGGTCATGGGGGGCATCAGCTGGAGTTGCGGCAATCATGAGGGGCATCAGCTAGAGTTGCGGCAGATCGTGGGGAGGCATTAGCTAGAAATGCGTCGTCGAGAAAGCTGGTTTTGGTGATGGGAGAGTTTAAAACTGGTAAATCTTCCCTAATTAATGCGTTACTGGGTGAGCCGATTTTGAAGTCTGCCGTAACTCCGACAACGGCCATAATTACGCTCATTTCTTATGGCGCAACTAGGCGGGTTCTTGCCACTTTTGTTGACAAAACTGTTCGTGAATTTTCCGAATTGGATTTTCACGCATTGACAGCGGAGGGTGACGAGGGGGTTGCGCTTCGAAAAATTATTCAAACTGTAGAAATATTTATAGATCATCCGTTGTTACGAAATATAACTCTGGTTGATACTCCGGGGTTGAACGTTGACAATGCGAATCACATTTCAATTACCAAAAAATTCGTCAAAAATGCCGATGCGATTGTGTGGGTGCTTGGCGCGGCTCGAGGCGCATCTAGAACAGAAGTTAGAGCAATTCGGAACTTGCATATAAAACCCACGATTGTTGTGAATCGAATAGACGAAATTGATGATGAAGAAGAGAATCTCGACGATGTGTTGTCAGATATTTCAAAAATTCTAGGAGATGCGGATGTTGTCGGCGTATCGGCGTTGTGGGCAGAAGCAGGTCGAGTTATCGGTGATGATCGGTTAATAGCGGAGAGTAATTTAGTTGCGCTGATAAATAAAATAATGAATACAGTATAAATATTCGAAATATGTTGCAACAATATTAAATGCATGGTATAATGTGACATCTTCAGGTATAGCAAAAATATTTTATATACGTTAATATATTTCCCCGGGCTACAATGGGAAATTAGTTGAAGAAGGAGAAACATATGAGTACATCAGAAAAAATATTGAGATATATATATTTACAATACGGGGCAGCAGTTTTTGTGGACAGTATCAAATTAAAGACTCTTTTAAATGCAAAGATAGATGGCACTGATCAAATGATATTATCACTGGCAATAGACCACGCCGTGGCATCAAAAGTTGTTCGAAAAGTTTTGTCTGCAAATGATCATAAAGCCATCGCCTCCATTATCGACGATCTAGTGAATACTGGCAAATGGCAACCGGCTGTTGCGACAAAAATTGTTAACTGCTTTGTGACTGCAAAGTTTGGTCAAAAAATTGAGCCAGACACTAAAGTTGTTTTTGCTAAAAAACCTAGTTGTAATTTGGCTAATTATAATAAAAACATATTTATAATTTCTAACAAAGTTTTGAAAAAGTATTGCGGCAAATCATCGCAAGTGTGTATTCCCGATGGAGTTGTGGCGATAGCCGACAAAGCATTTTATGAATGCGATTACATAACAGATGTTGTATTTCCTGAAACACTGCAAACTATAGGCGAGAAGGCGTTTTTTAAATGTAGTAAATTGGTTAAAATTGACATTCCGGATGGAGTATCAACAATAGGCAAGCAGGCATTTAAGTATTGTAGTGAATTAACCACTGTCAAAATATCGAATAGTGTGATGGATATAGGCGTGGAATCATTTTACGGGTGCATTAATCTTGTACATCTCGAGCTTTCTCAATCTTTAACAGTTATCCCCAGCTGCGCCTTTGCTCTGTGCTCCAAATTGATAAGCGTAAAGCTTCCTGAAGATCTTATGGAAATAGGTGAGTTTGCATTTGCGATATGTAGTAATTTGATTGATATAGAGATTCCCAAAATGGTGATGAATATAGGAATATACGCCTTTGCGGCATGCAAAAATTTAGAATCTTTGTATATTCCGGAGAATGTGAGTACAATAGCAGATCATTCATTTTATAGATGCTCCGGGTTAGAACGCATTGTTATATCCGGATATAATGTCACTATTGGCAATAGCTCTTTCGCTGAGTGTAGTAATTTGTCGCAGGTGCAACTGTTAAATGATATATATTCTATTGGAAACAAAACATTCTATCAATGCAATAACCTAAAGTTTGTGTCGCTTCCACCATCGCTTAGATCTATTAAAAATATAGCCGTTAACTTTACGCGGATGCAATTTGTAACTAAAGGAAGTAGATTTTGGAACTTACTAACGCAATAAAAAACAGCGTACCCCCCCTTCGTTTTGGAGGGGCTTTTTTTTGCCTACAAAGACAACAAAAATTTGCGTATACTTGTTTAATATTTAACATATATTACTTTATATATTGATTTCGTTTCAAAATATATTGAATTATAAAGGAGAGCATCATGAAATTTAATAAAATCCTAACCATAATGGTTACCACCCTATCGTTATCTCCCTTCGCCACAATGGCAAATACGTTAAACCACGAGCCGCTCAACGATTATTTTAAAACTCTAAATACCGAAATTGTTCAATCTGAAGAATTTGTAACGTGGACACAATTTGGCCCTGGAAGCGCCGGGTATTCAGAAGCAGTATTCACTCATCCAACAGACCCTAACGTAATTTTCAATTTTCCCGATATGTTTAATTCGTATCGCTCCACTGATGCCGGAGCAACCTGGTTATCGGTATTAGATGAAGATTATCGCTCCCTAAATAATGACCAAGTCTCTAGAGTATATAGCGTAGATTTTTCAAGACAAAATCCAGATTTCGGGATGGCAGCAACTCGAACCGGAATGTTTGTTACATACAATAAAGGCGAAAGCTGGGATAGAATCGAAGTTGATTTGGCTTTTGATCGCCAACCCACTGCAGATGCGAATATGGCCAATTTCACGCTTTCGGCAGTTGGTGTGGACCCGAATAATGATCAAGTTTGGTATGCCGGCTCGGGAATTTTCTGGGATATAAAGGGAAATTATGTAGACTGGAATAGCCCTCATGGCAACAAGCCGATGAACGCTGGTCGTTACTTTAAAACCACTGATGGCGGCAAAACTTGGACCTACATTCCAAATCCATCCTCTGGGCTTCCCGCAAAGGCAGAATATGGCGGCTTCTATGTAAATCCAGACGATAGCGATATCGTATTTGCACACACAAGTTATGGGCTCTATAAATCTACTGATGCTGGTCTAACATATAAAAAAATAGAGACAATAGAAGAAGAAAACGGTGTGGATAAAGATCTTGTGCGTGATATGAAACTTATTGTAAATCCTACTACAAAGCAAGTTGAGCTCTACGCTATTAACCAAATTCGATACGTTCCCAATGCGCAAAGCGTAGATTCTGTTGGAGGGATCGTAAAAAGTTTGGACCTTGGCGAAACGTGGATTAATATAACTGGCGATCTTGGAATGGACTTTGCGGCGCTAAACGAAGAATTAGTATCTAATCCTGATATCACTGCCGCCGGGCATAAGACCAACTTTGTATCTATGTGGCTCTATTCCAGTGGCAGGGCGTTTGGCAAATATTTTAAAGGCGCTCCGTATTTTAAAAATGGTACAGAATTTAGAAAAGAGTATCCAAACATTCCAACCAACTTAATTCAAGGATTTGACAGAATTGTTGTTGATCCTACCAATCCTAACAATATTTATATTTCGCATAACTCCACTCATGCGGCGTCGATGTTTGTTGGCGATGTGTGGATGACCAAAGATGGGGGAGATACTTGGGATATAGCAACAAGGATAGGCGAGGGCTGGTCCATTTCTGCTGATTTCTGGGAAAATTCTGGAAAAATAGCTGCAGGTACCGACTTATCTGCACCTAATACAACTAGCCATCATATGCAACGCGACTATTATGAAGAATTATACAGCACCCAATCTGCTAGAGACCTCGACATTGCGCCAAACGGCGATGTATATGCGATGTTCCGTGCACTAACGAAATCAACTGATGGTGGCCAAACTTGGGAACAAACTGATGTTCAGTACACTTCTACCGGCTCTATGACAGGAACTGGTGGATCAAATTTACCAGGAAGCCAGATCGTACAGCATCCCGAAAATCCAGAGCAAATGTTTTTTGTGTCTGGTGAAAATAAGCTATTTAAATTAGATAGCAAAGCGCACCCAGAAGTCGATGGAAGAGCAACTGTGTCTCATGTGTATGGCACTCCGCACTCTCCGATGTCGCTTGCCTATCTACCATCAGACCCGAGCGTTATGTTTATGCTAGTAATGCGCCAGGCTCACAAAGGCGAGATGCTAAAGTCGGTGGATGGTGGCGAAACGTGGGACACTTATACAACCAATATATACAAAACTGATAATAGCAATGACACAACGTGGGCAACGCCTATTGTGATCGATCCTAAAAACGAAAACAACATGTACTTTGGCATTCCGCTTACTACTGTTCATGCAAATTCAGCTAATCTTCCAGCAAAGGATCACAAATTTGTGGGGCTATATAAATCTACTGATGGCGGCAAAACTTGGGAAGCGCCCGCAGATGCCGACTACGCAATTGGCAACGGATTGCCTTCAGACCAAAGCATCTACACGCTCAAGCTTGATCCAGCAACCAATGCGCTATACGCTGGACTTACCGCGGGGGCCTCGGTTTCTATCAAAAACGGAAGCTTTGCTGGTAGCATAGGCAGTTGGACTGCAACCGGGAACGCAAAATTTGGAAAGAAAACGCTAGAGGGATTCGATTCTCTTGATGTTGCAGGCATAGGATCCGTAAAACAAACTGTAGGCGGGTTGAAGCCTAATACAAAGTATAATTTCACAATGAGCACCAAAATGGAAAAAGATGGAGAAAATGCAACGTTATTTGTCTCCACTCCTGCTGGCGAAGTAATGGCATCTGCAGATGTTACAAGCACCACCATGACCGCCGCAAACGTAATTTTCACCACTGGCGAGAACCAAACTTCTGTAACAATTGGTCTCGAAAAAACTGCGGGTGACGGACATTTATATGCAGATAACACATCGCTCAAACAAGCTGGCGGGCTATTTGTCTCCACCGATAACGGAGTAAATTTTGTTGCAGTAGATATTCCAGATGAAATAGCGCATGTAACTGACGTCGAGTTTGCCGATGGCAAGATCTATATTACTGCGGGCGATATGTATGGCTCTGTATCTGCAGGAGGAGTTTGGGTCACAACCGAAAACGGTGGATGGAAAAAGCTCTTCGAGATGCCACACACTGGATTACTCACAATTGATTCTAACAACCCGGACCGACTGATGGTTGCTGTCAAGCGAAGCATGATGAACTGGGATTTTCTAAATCATGGGGTATATTTATCAGAAGATGCGGGCGAAACATGGAGCAAAATAAACGTAGGGTTCGGAAATACTACACAGATTTTTGACCTGGCATTTGATGCGCAGAGCGAAGATATTTTATGGGCGACGCACCATGGAAGCGGATTTTTCAAGGGAGAAATTTTGAGGTAGCCAAAAAATACGTGTTAATAATAAGGAGGATTTATGAAAAAATTAAATTTTGTATTATCAATGTTACTGTTAACGACGGGATCAACTGCCTATGCTGCTGACGACGATGCTGGGAAGTTGACGTTGGAGGAGACGAAAGCTGCTATTGCCGAATTGGAGTATTTGAGAACGCGAACTGCAGATGATGCGATATCTGCGGAAGTTTTAGATCAAATTCAAGATCGCGTTTTGGGGCAAACGGCGAAGTCGGCAGTGAATAAAACGGAGGATAATATGATTGAACCTATATACTCGTTTGATAAGGCATACTTTGAGACGCTGGATAAAGAAGTTGTGGCATCGGAAGATTATATTTATTGGGAACAGTTTGCACCGGGCAATGCCGGATACTCGGAAGGAGTTCATATGCACTCCACAGATCCTAACACATTTTATAACTTACCTGATATGAAAAATCGCTACGTAACATTTGATCAAGGAAACCATTTTGTATCGATGAATGATATCAACGAGTCATCTAAAAGCAATCCAAATCCGGGTGGAGATTCTGGAATAGACTTTTCGCATCAAGATGAGAATTTTGGATTTGCAGCAGGGTCGGGATTGTGGCTTACTACAAACAAAGGGCTCAGCTGGACCAAATTAACAACTGGTGGCGCACCTACTAGCCGTGTTGGAGATGTTGCAGTTGACCCTACTGACGACAATATTTGGCTTGCAGGTACAGGAAAATACTGGGATGTTAAGCGCAATCATTATACGAAAGCAAAGCCGCATGGGGTCAATCCGATAGGTGCGGCGGGGCTATATAAATCTTCCGATAAGGGAGTGACCTGGGGCAAGCTGACCGAGACAGGCATTCCGGGGGCGGCAACATTTGGGCAAATCTTATTTAATCCATTTGATACGCAAGAAGTTTATGCAGGAACATCCTATGGGCTATACAAAAGCGTAGATGGAGGCCGCTCATTTAAGAAGCTAGATATCGATGGTGATGGCTTGGTAGATCCCGCAGATGCAAACGATCTAGTGCATGATTTCAAATTGTATATAGATCATGAAAATAAGTCTATCCAGATTGTGGCGATTCACCAGATCGATTATTTCTTAAACGACGAAACCAAAAGTCTGGATCAAACAGGCGGAATTATGCGCAGCTATGATGGCGGCGAGACCTGGGAAAACATCACCGGAGATTTGGGGTTAAACTTAGCAGAAGTCAATGAAGAAACTATCAAAATTGTAGACCCAACTGGCGAAACTAATCCCGGAAACTTTGTAAACGCTTGGTATTGGACTCCAAACTTTATTGGCAGATATTTTAGTGGTACCGAAAAATATCCTTCCAAAAATACGACAGAAGTTCGCAATGCTATTAAGGCAGAGTATCCCAACTACCCAACAAACTACATTCCAACATTTGATAGAATTGTAATTGACCCAACAAATCCTGATAGAATCTATATTTCTCATAATGCAGCGCACGCAACATCGATGCGATTGGGCGAAGTTTGGGGTACGGCAGATGGTGGAAAAACATGGGATATTTTAACGCGAACCGGATATGGATGGGGCGAATCTGCAGAGTATTGGGAGAAGTCGGGCAAAGTTCAAGAGGGTGCCGACCTTAGCAAGCCAAACGTGACTTACCATCACGCAGGAGATGCCTACTACTATCACGATTTATATTCGACACAAGGCGCGAGAGACTTAGATATCGCACTAGACGGTACAGTTTTTGTAATGTTTAGAAGTCTTGTGAAATCGACTGATGGGGGAAAAACGTGGGAGCAAACTGATGTTAAGTATCGAGAAGACGGCTCGATGACAGGAACTGGTGGATCAAATTTGCCTGGCGGAGGAATATTAACAGACCCTCGCGACCCAGACTTGATGTATCTGGTGAGTGGTGAAAACAGCCTTTTCCAAGTAGTGGATAAAGGAGAAGGCAACGACCCTGCATATATAAAGCATCTTCCGAACTCGCCAGAGTCTGCAGCAGACATTGCAATCTCCCCAGCAGATATCAATACGATGTATATGACAATAATGCGCCAACACGGTGCGGGCGAATTTTTTAGATCCACCGATGCGGGGCAAACCTGGGAATCCATATCGTCTCCACTTGTTGGCAAAACTGCGAATATCAACAACAAAAGCGTGGGAACAATGGTGATCGACCCTAGTGATCCAAAGACCATTTTGTTTACGGTTTCAAATGGGCTTCTTCACGAAACATCTGGCGGTCGAAATCCCGAAACCGAGCACCTAGGCGTGTGGAAATCTACTGACGGCGGATACACATGGGCACAAAAAAACGAGGGGCTCCCAACCGACGCGTGGGCATACCAATTGCTATTTGACCCTCGCGACCCTAATATTCTATATGCGGGAATGCCATATAGCAAGAGCACAATAACCGACCCCGAGCGCGACAAAAACTCTGGCGTTGGAATGTACGTATCCTATGATAAAGCAGAAACGTGGGAGCTCCTTTCGGGATTGCCAAAGGCGGTCACACAGGTGAATGATATCAACATCGATCCGTTGGGCAATCTTTATATTGCAGCTGGAACCTCCTCTTTTTCAGTAACCGGGTCACCTGCTGGTACAGCAGCAACTGGAGGGGTTTGGGTTCTCAAAAACGGAAGCACCATATGGCAAAAAATCTTTGAAGGCAGATACGTAACTCTCATCGAATTTGATCAAAATCATCCTAACCGCCTTCTTGTAAGCAACCGACCAAGCGATACTAGTGATAGTAAAGTCATCAACAACGGGGTATACATCTCTGAAAACTTTGGAAATACTTGGAAAAAGGCTAACACCAACATTGGCAACGCCACCAAGATTTATGACCTAAAATTTGACTCACAAGACCCGCAAATAATATGGGCAACGAGCCAATCGGGCGGCTTCTACAAAGGATACATTTCAGAGCTCGATCCTGAGGCGCTTCAATAGGCAAAATATTTGGTTAGCATGTCGCTTGACTAGATCTCGCCTCTCGTCTCATTTTTGCTGGAGATACCCCAAAGCAGCGTTTAAACTGATTTGAAAATATATATCGGTCGCTGTAGGTTAAAATATAGGCAATCTGATCGATCGAGTACTCGCCCATTAGTAGTAACTGCTTGGCTATCTGCATTTTCTTTTCGAAGAGATATCTTTTGAAAGTGATGCCGGTAGCCTGTTTAAATCTATTAGTAAATTCACAATGATTAAGGTTGACATGAGATAAAAGCTCTTCGACTGTTACATATTTATATTGATGCAGATTTTTTTCGATGTAAGCAATAGCTTTATTTATAGTAATGTCATTCGAAAGGCCTGACTTTAGGACTGCAACAATATTCCAAAACACAGCCTTTAGCAAATTGGATGCAATAATGTTATTGGTTACTTCGTGAATATTATGATTTAAGGCAAAATTTACCATGTTTTCTATGATAGACCAAAAAGCTGTTGTTTGAGGCAAATCAAACACAAATGGTTTTGAGCCAAAAAGCTTGGGATTTGGCTGGGGCAAAAACCTAATTATTACAACAGAAATATAATCTTTGGGATTGTGATATGCTCTGTGAACGATGTTGCTAGGAATCACAATAATTCTGTTGGCGGAAATTTTATAATTTTGTTCGCCTATTTTAAAATATCCTTTATCGCTTTTGCAAAAAATAAGCAAATTGGGCTCTACGCATTGGGCCGAAACGTTGGTCGTTCGAATTTTAAAATGATTGTTAATTACTAATATTTTGAAATTTAAGTTTGGATTATTTGTCATTATATCTTCTATGTTATTTGCTTTTATCATACGAAATTCCTATCCGAGTTTTGACATCATTTTTTTTTTATAATAGATCATTTAATTCTAACTCACTTGCTATTATAATTCGAATATAATTGTTATGGCAAGCCATTGCCCCTATAAAATGTTTGGAGGTTATTATGGATAGATACGAATATGTGTTAGATAATCAGACATGGTATATGAAACAAATGAACCCTGGTCAAGGAATCGAGCAAGAGTTATACGACATTCCACCAGAGCGCGATATTGCATTTAGCGGTTGGCACTACGCCACCATTCCGGGAGATGTTTATTCGGATTTGCAACGAGCGGGAGTGATCGAAGATCCGTATATTGGTAGAAATATGGTTAAGCAAGCGTGGGTGCAGTACTATGAGTGGTGGTATATTTGTAGATTTAATGTGCCAAAGGATTTTAAAGAGAAGGATTTACAACTGATTTTTGGTGGCATCGACTATAGTTGTGAAATTTGGTTGAACGGGCATCGTCTTGGGAAACACGAAGGAATGTATTCGCCTATCAAGTTTGATGTAACAGGGCTTTTGAAAACGTATTTAGACGCTGATAACGCTAGCGAGTGTTGCAACCATCTAGTAGTGAAACTGGATCCGCCGCCGCAGACTTTGCATAACATCGCGGGATTACATCATACGTTTTCTGGAGACTATTTGCCAGGATTTATTCCGGTGGGTATATGGCGCTCAGTAAAAATTGTAGCGTATGAGAATGCTAGAATCGAGGATTTGTATGTGCATCCGACGCTTACTGACGCAGGAGCAATTTTAGATCTAACAGCCACGTTGGAGCTAAAGGCTGCCGCAAACGCGGATTACGATGTTGTGATTACAGTTTCCGATCAAGATACAAACATCGTCACAAAAACTACGGAACGATTTTATCCGGGGAGTAACGACATTACTGCACACATTGGAGTGCCCGAGCCGAAGCTTTGGTGGCCATGGGATATGGGAGATCAGCCATTATATTATGCAACAGTGGAGATATACGAAAACGGTAGATTGCTAGATACGGCAAAAACCAGATTTGGCATTAGAGAAGTTAAGATGGCCTTTAATCCTGGCTTCACATTGGATGAATGCGAAACTCCATGGACATTTGTTATTAATGGCAAACCGATATTTTTGCGCTCCGGATGCTGGGGAGGCCCTCCTTCATTTTTATATGGCAGAAACTCTCGTAAGAAATATGAGCACTTGCTGAATCTTGCTAAATATGGAAACTTCAATAACCTTAGAATATTCGGATGGCATCCGCCAGAAGTAGATGATTTTTATGACATATGCGATGAGTTGGGAATTACCACTTGGACCAACTTCCCTCTATCTTCTCAGGTTTTGCGAGACGATCCACCGTATGTCAATGCGGTTTTACACGAATGCGGTGAAATAGTTAAAGAAAGACGAAATCATCCTTGTAATATATTTTGGATGGGTGGCGAAGAAGTATTTTTTAGTGAGGCGCAGGTTAGAAGCCATAACAAGCGAATGATGAAAGAAGTGGGAATCTATATCAAACGTTATACAGATATTCCATATGCCGATGCGAGCATGATGAGTTCGGCACCTGCTAGAAAGCTGGGATATAAACCAAAAGAGTGTTTGCATTACAATGGGGCCTACTACGCAGCGGGGCGTACAGCCATGGAAGACTATTTTGCAAATCCGCTTCTCGAATGTGCCATAGTTCCTGAATTATGCGGCGCAGCAGTACCAAACTTAGAGAGTCTCAAAAAATTTATACCTGCAGATGAAATATGGCCTCCAGGACCTTCGTGGGGATACCTAATGGCAAACATCGATATTCTAAAAGCTATTAACATGGATATTTTTGGAGATCAATGCTATGATAGTATAGAGAATTTTATTGATTCAACACAGAAATCGCAAGGTGAAGTTTATAAATTTGCGATTGAATTTATAAGACGCAAAAAGCCTCACATGAGTGGAGTTGCTTTATGTCACTTTATTACAAACAGACCTCTTATGAAATGGGAAATCGTTGATTATTATGGGGTACCAAAACAAGCCTTAGAATATGTTCGCAAAGCATACGCGCCGCTGGTACCATCAGTTGAGTATCGCAAACGCCGATTCATGCCAGGCGAAGAATTTAAGGCTGGGGTGTGGGTATTAAACGATACCTATAATAAGTATCAAGATTTAACATGTAAAATAAGCATCAATTATTCCGATGGCAAAGTGGATACATTCACAGAGAATATAGCTATCGTGGCAGAAAATACAAATGCAAAGTTTTTTGAAATCAGCTCTGTAGTTTCTGGAGAAGTCTTTGATAGATTTACGATTTATGTAGAATTATATAATGGAGATGAAGTAATCGCTAGCAATGACTATTTCTTGTTGGTTGATGATCAAGAAGAGGCCAAAAATCGCAAAGCCGCTTTATATCAAACGCATAGAGAAAAAACACTAAAATACGGCAAAACATTGTATAGAGATTTTCCTGAAGTGTTAGAGTTAGACTAGATTATATGTAGAGGGAGGCCCTTTGGGGCTTCCTTTTTTTATTTTACGCATAACAAAAAGCGCGAAACGGGAGTCGAACCCGCGACCCTCTCCTTGGCAAGGAGATGCTCTACCACTGAGCCATTCGCGCATATCGGGGTGACAGGACTCGAACCTGCGGCCTCCTGGACCCAAACCAGGCGCTCTAGCCAAACTGAGCCACACCCCGCGTCTCAATTACTCGATTAGTCTAACATGACAATTTTAGTTTGTAAAGCCCTTTTACGAATTTTTTTGAAGTTTTTGTCATAAATTTGGTACAAGCCTCATATTATAATACAAAAGGAGGTTTAATTATGGAAAACAAAAAAAGTAAACCTATAAATTATAATGTCGTATTTCATTTTTTCATGACTGTTTGCCTTACATATTTTATGACCGTTTTTATAGATTTTTTCTTAATATTTAGCAACATTGTTTCTGTGTCTTTATTTTTTCTCGGCATAGGAGCACTAGGATTATACTTTTTAATTAAAAAAGATATTTGTCTTATTATATCGTTTATCTTTTCGACTTTGTGCATATTAATTACATATTACATAGGAACTTTCTGATAGGAGATGCGTTTTGCGTCTCCTATTTTTTATTGCTTGACGAATAGGATAAATTAGGATATATTAATTATGTTAAAATTGAGAGACAGGAGATATATAATGCAAATTAATGAAAACTTCTTAAACTTAGAGCAAAGTTATCTTTTCTCTACTATTGCTAAAAAAGTAACCGAATTTAGTTCATCTAACCCAGATGCCAAAATAATTAGACTAGGTATTGGCGATGTAACGCTTCCTCTAACACCAAGCGTTGTAGCTGCGATAAATGAGGCAGTTCAGGAAATGGGCGAAGAAGCGACGTTTCGCGGATATGGACCAGAACAAGGTTATGACTTTTTGAAAAATACCATTCAAGACTACTATAAAACAAAAGGGGTTTCATTAGATCTAAACGAAATTTTTATTAGTGACGGAGCTAAGAGTGACCTCGGAAATATTTTAGATATCTTTGGCCCAGGAACCAGCTTGATTCCAAATCCAGTATATCCCGCATATCTGGATACAAACGTTATGGCCGGACGCAAAGTTAATTTTTTAGATGGCAATGAAGACAATAATTTTCTGCCAATGCCAGAAGATGGCTCCGGTGGTGATCTAATTTATTTGTGTTCTCCAAATAACCCAACTGGTGCGACCTATACTAGAGAGCAACTTAAAGTCTGGGTCGATTATGCTATCCAAAATAATTCTATCATCTTATTTGACAGCGCGTATGAGTGTTTTGTACGAGACGCAAATTTGCCAACCAGCATTTATGAAATAGAAGGCGCCTCCTCTTGTGCGATAGAGTTTTGTTCCTTTTCCAAAACAGCTGGTTTTACAGGTACTAGATGCGGATATACTGTAATTCCCCACACTCTGCAAGTAAATGATACAGCTCTAAACAAGCTGTGGCTTAGACGACAAACCACCAAATTTAACGGTGTTCCATATATTGTGCAAAAAGGTGCTGCTGCCATATTTAGTGAACAAGGTCAAAAAGAAATTCGAACTAATATTGATTATTATCTCGAAAACGCAAAAATCATTCGTGACGGTTTTGCTGAACTGGGCTTTTGGCTTGTAGGTGGAGATAACTCGCCTTATATATGGCTCAAATGCAAAACGGATTCTTGGACTTTCTTTGACAAGCTTTTAAGCGAAGCCCACGTTGTTGGAACTCCTGGAGTTGGATTTGGAACTAATGGAGAGGGATATTTTAGAATGTCTGCCTTTGGAAATCGCGAAAATGTTATCGAAGCTATCTCAAGAATAAAAAAAATCTTTTAAGATCTAACAGAGAGCATAAATTGAGCTGCTGAATTTTTTAGGTCGGCAGCCTTTTTATATAATTCCATGGCTTTTTTTACGTCTTTTTTTACTCCTTTTCCATCATCATAAAATACTGCTAGTCGATACATAGACTCTCCATGTCCTGAGTTTGCGGCTTTCTCATACCATTTGGCTGCCTTTCTAAAGTCTCGCTTCTTCTCGAACATAACAGCCAATTCGTATTGCGCATTTACATAGCCACCAGATGCCGCTTTTTCGTATAGTTTCATCGATTGCTTTAAGTCACGCTCTACTCCTCTGCCTTCTTTATAGCATAGGGCCATTCTATATTGCGCCGGTGCAAATCTCTTCGCCGCGGCGGCCTCCCATAACTCCACGGCTCTAAACAAATTTTTTTCTATGCCATACCAACCCATGTCATAACATTCGCCCAATATAAACATGGCCTCGACGCTATCTTGTTTGGCAGCTTTCTCCCAATACTCTACTGCGGTAAGTAGACTCTTAGGCACTCCTGTCCCTTCCGCATAGCAATTGCCTATTACTAGCTGGGCTTCTCCGTAATTCATAGCCGCCGCTTTCTCAAACCATTCCAGTGCTTTTACTATATCAGTTTCTACTCCTAACCCTTTTTTATAGCAACAACCTAGTTGATACTGCGCCTCGACCACATTCTGATTAGCAGCTTTTTGATACCAAGTTAATGCATTCTGTAAATCACGCTTTGCTCCATCGCCATAATGCCATTTGAGATCTTTTTCTACTCCGTCACTTTTTATATAACACATAGCAAGATGGTATTGAGCTAATGCATGTCCTTGTTCCGCGGCTTTTAAAAAATATGAAAAAGCTTTCGTCGCATTTTTTTTGGTGCCCAGTCCCTTTTTATAGCAAAGCCCCAGCTGATACTGAGCCAAAGCATATCCAGCGTTTGCAGCCTTTTCAAACCATTCTACAGATTTTTCCAAGTCTTGAGGGGTGCCTATTGCAGTGTACCATAACCCAAGCTGATATTGAGACTCGATATCGTTTTCTTCGGCCATAAATTTAAGCTCTTCGATTTCGGTAGTTTTGCTAGTAGCTTCTAAAATAATTTTTTCCTTAATTTCAGCTTCTTTGGCATACTCTTTTGCCAACTGCGATTGTTCAGTTTGATCAGATTGTGCCAGCCGGATAGCTTCATCGGCCCAATCTTTAGCTGTTGACTTAGTTGTTAATGCCACAAGCTCCAAATTATATGCAGAAATTTTTCCACACTTCTTTAAAGGTGAAAACTTCAATTGATCGTATTTGGATTCGTAAATAAATAAGTTCGATTTTGCACGGCTAACTCCTACATATAGCAAATTAAAGTAATACTTCATTTGGTCATTTTTTTTGCACTTGCCATTTAAAATTTCGTTCCATTTAACAATATATTCAGACATTAGGTCATAGCAATAGATGTTATCATATTCAAGCCCCTTTATTTCGTTAATCAAAAATATACGATGCTCTATTCCGGGGTATAACTTTACAAGTTTCATTTTGGTGGCCTCGGTCGCGACAACAATGGCGCAATAGTGCTTATCGACCACTTCTTTAAACAGTTGAACAAAATCTCGCGGCTTAAAATCTAATACTTGCGGTTCGCTACCATCTTTTAGTGCGACTTCTTCGTAATCATAAGAAGAAGTTCCGATATACTTTTGCCTTTCTTCAACGAGATTGTTAATTAACCGTGTAATTTGTTTGGTTCCACGAAAATTTTTGGTAAGAACTTTATTTGTAATCTCTTTGTTATATGTATAGTATAAGTTTTTTAGACGACCAAAATTAAAAAAGGTTGGGTATATTGTTTGGTTTATATCGCCGGCCCACACAATTTTGCCGCTCGGTCGCACCAATTTACTAATTAAATAAATTTGTAATTCGCTTAAATCTTGAATTTCATCAATTACCACATAGTCATATTTTTCAAAGTTATTTGCTGTTAAAATCATTCTTGCAACGTCATTTTCGCTGTATTTATTGGAAGTATCTAACCATTTTTGAAAAGCCACCGCCACTTTATAAATTTCTTGCTTTTCATCTTTGTTAAATATCGAATAATGTTCAGGCATATCCAAATAAATATCTAGCGGAAGCAACCTCTGGTTACCCTCAATCTTAGATTTAACAAATTTATACTCAAGACCCAGATATCCTGTTAAAATTCCTCTGATTTCTGCAACTATTTCATGTATTTCTTTGCGCTGAACGATTGAATATTTATATTTTTCCTGATATAGCCAACGTCTTAGCTCGCGAGTGGTTATCATTTGGGTATCTGCTATATTGGCTAATTTACACAGTAATTTTCGTATTGTCATAAACTCTAACCCCTCCTGCTTATTAAATACCTGAAAATCTTTGTGCGCCTTTTCTAGTAATAGATCGGTATATGTTAGATATAACGATTTGCTATTGGCTCTTGTCATTGACAGCACATGTAATAATACTACTGTTTTGCCCGTTCCGCCTGCCCCAATAAGTAAAATCTGGTTTTCCAAAGCATCCAAAACATCGTATTGCTCATCAGACAGATATTTGACAAACTCGATATCGTTTTCTTCTGCTAATCGTACCAAATCTTCATCACGAACAACAATTCCTTGAATTGTTGACAGATCCAAATGTGTTGTATACATTTTTTCAATTTGAATATCTAACTCATCTTCATCATATTTTTGCTGAAGTGCTTGTCTAATAGTAACCAAATTTAAACTGCGCTCATCATAGCTATGTCCTTCTCTGATTTGATTATCATGGCTTACAAATTTTAAAAATACAATAGAATCGATGGTCTTAGTTTGATTTCTAATAAAACTAAATAAGATTCTATCTCGGCTATTTAACCTAAACTTAAATATATTGGTGTTGCTAACTTTACATATACCATAACCTCGGGGCAGTTCTCTAATCTGGTATTGAGCCTCTAATATTTGTTTTTCAAATTGTAGTAATTTAGAAATGATATCATAACCTATGGGTATATTTTTAAAAAAATTTTGTTCTATTACCATTCTATAGCTCCTCTTATTTAATATATTCTATTGCTAATTTTACTCGTTCAATATATATTTTGTCAATGTTTTGTCAATTTTTTTTACATTTATTTTCCTTTTTAAAAAAATGCAAAAAAATAAACTGCAAAAGAATATTCTGCAGTTTGCATACATCAACGTAAATGATTTCCCAGTGTATTTTCTTCTACATACCTTAGAAGCAACGTATTATCATTGCTTTCCCAAATTTGTCGTACCAAATCTTTTGGTATTTTCAATCGCTCGCTGGCTTGTTCTAAAGTTAAAAACTCTTTTAATGCCAAAATATTGTTCGATGTAATAATCAAATTTTCTGGTTGCTGAGACTCCATTGTTCTATTTCTTAAATTTTGGTACATCGCCATCCCTCCCTTCTAGCAATTAAATTCTACATCCCCCGAGAATGCTTTAGTCGCTGTTCCGGTCATAAATATTGTTTCATCTGTATATCTGATTTTTAATTCTCCACCTTTTAATATAATTGTAATATCTTCGTTCTTTTTGGCATACCCATTTAGAACACAAGCTACTGCAACTGCGCATGCTCCCGTTCCACAGGCTAGTGTTTCGCCACTGCCTCTCTCCCACACTCTCATTTTATATGTGGTTTCATTTATCTTTTGTACAAACTCTGTGTTTACTCTATCCGGAAAAATTTCGTTATTCTCAAATAATGGTCCGATCTTTTCCAGTTCAATATCATCTAGATCGTCTACAAATACTACGCAGTGAGGATTTCCCATCGATACGCATGTTATATTATATGCTACTTCTTCTATAAGAAGTTCATGATTAATTATAACATCTCCCTCAAGATCAACCGGAATCTTTGCAGGCTCCAAAATCGGTGCTCCCATATCCACTTCCACAATGTTCACTGCCCCGTTTTCTACTTGTAGTGTTAGGTCTTTTATGCCGCTGAGTGTTTCTATCTTCAGATTTGTTTTGCGAGTGATGTTATTTTCGTATAGGTATTTTCCAACGCATCGGATGGCGTTTCCACACATCTTGCCTTCGCTTCCGTCTAAATTGAACATCCTCATCTTGGCATCTGCTACTCTAGATGGGCCAATCAACACTATGCCATCTCCGCCTATCGAAAAATGACGATCCGATAACTCGACTGCAACTTGCCTAGGGTTTTTTATCTCCACTTCAAAACAATTAAAATATATATAGTCATTTCCTATTCCGTGCATTTTCCAAAATTTCATAAGTTCTCCTACCTTCTATTTTTGTATACTTGCTTGTATTAATCCCGAAAACAGCGGATGCGGTTTATTTGGGCGACTCTTAAACTCGGGGTGAAATTGCACTGCAATATAGTAGCTAAGAGTCGGTATCTCTATGACTTCTACCAAAGTTTTATCCGGAGATACTCCACTAATTACCAGCCCGTTGCTGATCATTTGTTCTCTATAATCATTATTAAACTCGTACCTATGCCTATGTCGCTCCGCAATTTCGTCTTTGCCATATAATTCTTTTAGCAACGTGCCGTCTTTTATACTACATAGATAGCTGCCGAGGCGCATCGTTCCGCCTTTGTCGGTAATCGTTTTCTGCTCTTGCATGATATGAATCACCGGATTTTGGGTAGTCTCACTAAATTCTGCCGAGTTCGCATCTGCAAGCCCCAATACGTTTCGGGCAAATTCCACAACCGCAACTTGCATTCCCAAGCAAATTCCCAGTAACGGAATATCGTTTTCTCTCGCATATTTACATGTTAATATTTTGCCTTCAATGCCTCTGTCGCCAAAACCTCCGGGTACTACAATTCCATCAACACCGCTCAACATCGCCGATATATTTTTGGCCGTAACTTCTTCGCTATCTATCCAGCTGATACTCACCTTTGCTCCTAACATATATCCTGCATGGCGAAGGCTTTCTGCAACAGATAAATACGCATCATGTAGTTTAACATATTTGCCAACAATCGCAATATTGACGTCTTTTGATGAGTTATAAATGTGATCTACCATTTCTTTCCATTCGGTTAAATCTGGTGCTACTGTCTCTAACTTGAGTGTCCTACAGACCACTTTATCTAGCCCATTTTTGTGTAGCATCAATGGCGCTTCGTACAAAGATGGTAATGTTATATTTTCTATTACGCAATCTTTTTTCACATTACAAAATAACGAGATCTTGGCCATAATATCTGCTGAAAGTTCTTCGTCTGCTCGAGCCACGATAATGTCTGGAGAGATCCCCATCGCCTGAAGCTCTTTTACCGAATGTTGCGTTGGCTTACTCTTATGCTCGCCGCTCGATTTGATATATGGCACTAGCGTCAGATGTATAAATACGCAATTGTCTCTCCCAACTTCCAAGGAAATTTGTCTAATGGTTTCCAAAAATGGCTGAATCTCAATATCTCCTGTTGTCCCACCAATTTCGGTAATCAACACATCTGTGTTTTTGGCACTGTTATATATAAAATCTTTGATCACATTGGTAATATGCGGAATTACTTGTACTGTTTGCCCCAAATATCCTCCAGATCGCTCTTTGGTTAGCACTTCATAATATATCTTTCCAGATGTTAAATTCGAAAACTTGTTTAAATTCTCGTCTATAAATCTCTCGTAATGCCCCAAATCCAAATCTGTTTCTGCTCCATCTTCTGTGACAAAAACTTCGCCGTGCTGATAAGGGCTCATTGTACCTGGATCAACATTCATATATGGATCAAGTTTTTGTGCGCTAACCTTCAATCCACGAGCTTTCAATAGTCTACCCAAACTAGCTGCAGTGATGCCCTTACCCAATCCAGATACAACGCCACCCGTAACAAAAATAAATTTACTCATAAAAATCTCCTCTCGCGAACAAGGGAAAACGTCCGCTTAATATGTTTACCACCCATGGTTGGCGATAATCGTTTGTGCTATATCCTTACGTGTTTTTCTAAGGTTCATAGCTTGTTTTTCAATATATTTATGTGCCTCAGTTTCTGTTATCCCCCTAAGTTCAATCAATATACATTTTGCACGGCTAACAATGCGTATATCATCTATTTTTTGAGATAGACTAATGTTTTCGTCTTCGAGACGTTTTAGACGTTTATTCGTTGCGTATGCTATTTTAACTGATGTCGTCAGCATCTTCTTATTAATGGGCTTGGTTATTGTGATTATACCCAGCTCTTCTGCTGTTGTGGAAATTTCATCATAATATTGAGCATTCACTATCAATATAACTTGTGTTGCTGTTGCTATATCCTTTGCCAATTGTTCTCCAGTTTCATCTGCCAGCGGAGCGTTTATAATTACTAAATCGATATCACGCTCTAGTAACATGGCTCTTGCTGCTGCGGCAGAATTGCTTGTGTATAGCTTATCATATAGTGGCAATATGCTCGATAAAAAGTCTTGGCCAGGATTAATTTTTGAAACCATTAATACGCTTTGCATCTACTCACCTCTACAATTTTAGAAAGTATTCATTCATATAGAAAGTCTCTCTACTACTGCTCTTATACGCATCTATTTCTCGTTCTTTTTGTAATACAAATCGCTTGACAAAGTCTTCGCCA
The DNA here is from genome assembly GCF_030708075.1 of Candidatus Epulonipiscium viviparus. GTDB lineage: Bacteria > Bacillota > Clostridia > Lachnospirales > Cellulosilyticaceae > Epulonipiscioides > Epulonipiscioides viviparus. The sequence continues at coordinate 3,217,904 of NZ_CP117982.1, forward strand.
ATGCTATTTGAAACAAAGCTAGATTCTTTTGCCGCTATTATGGCAGCTTGTAGTGTCTTTGGTAAATTTACACTCTTCTTTATAGTATACTGATTTTGGATTCCCAATATTCCAGCTTGCAATATCAACGAATAGGCTATATATGGATTTGCAATAGATCCAATGTGTCGGCATTTAAAACTGCTATCATAATTCTTGGAAACAAATGGAATTTTCACAACGCTGTCATATGAATTTATTATAGGATGTAAAAACAGTGCCATTTCCTCTGCCTTTTCTAATATTCCTGCCATAAAGTATTCTTCGATTTCCTCATCTACTGCAGATGTCTCTAACAAATCTTTGTTACATTTAGTAAGGCTGATGTTGATATTTAAATCATTAGAATTTTCAAGCTTGATAGGTTTTGGCATAAACGATGCGTATAATCCGTATCTAGCCGCCGCGGCCTTGGCGATACTCTTAAATGTTAACAAGTTATCGGCGCAGCTAAGAGCATCCATATATTTAAAGTCTATCTGATTTTGACCGGGACCTATCTCGTGGTAAGAACTATGCGGTGTTATTCCTATACGATCTAGTAATAAGCATATCTCGCGTCGTACATCTTCTCCTTTATCGATCGGTGCCACATCCAAATAACTCCCATTATCAATAGGCGTTGCAGAAGGCAACAAATGATCGTTTTGTCTAAACAAATAAAATTCGCTTTCTTGTGCTATTTTGGTCGAATATTCCAGATCAGCTAAATCTCTTACTGCCTTCTTCAAAATTTGTCGACTATCTAATTTAAATAACTGCTTATCTTTTGTTTTTATATCGCAATAAAACTTGATAACGCAGCCCGGCTCTGGTCGCCAAGGCATGGCACACAACGTCGTTGGGTCTGGGTACAAATATAGATCCTCATTAGCAAACCCCGCAATCTTGCTCCCGTCAATGCGAACTCCATTAAATAACGCTCCCTCCAACTCAGGTTGCATTATAGCCACATTTTTCTGATTTCCAAAAATATCACAAAAAGCCAAGCGAATAAATTTTACTTCATGTTCTCGCACAAAATTCAAAATGTCGTTGATCATAATGTCCATCAAAATTCACCCCCATTTTCATTTTTCTATCTTCATCATTATAGTTTAAAACTTTCAATACTTCAATAGCTAAATACAATTTCAAAAATTATCGCACTAACTTTATAAATAATCGGTTTTACGCTCACTCCTTTCTCAATTTTATATTTTATATAATGCTCTCACAAAACAATTTCTATACAACCAAATTGAACAACGTCATCGAGTTATAATTTTCTCCAAATATTTCACGCTTAAACAAAAATGCTTTCGATTTTACAAATTATTATTTCCAAAAAGATGTTGTAATAAATAATGCGATGCTATATAATAATCAATAACTATCTCGAAAGGAGTAATAATTATGAAAAGAAGTAATCAAAACACTGCGATATTAATGGCAATGTGCCTGATGACTAACACATCTCCAATATTAGCAATTGATAACGAAGAGGTTTCTACCCCATACATAATGGAATCGCTAGAGTTTACAGATCCCGAACCGTTTTTTGATGCGTTCGACGATTTTGCGATCCCCGCCACCTTGGATTTCGAAGACATAGAGTTAACTGCTGATGTCGATATTACTGCAATCAGCGATTTGGAGTTTATATCCGAAGAGTTTGTGCCCGAAGATTTTTTGACCGAGGATCTGCTGGTTCCTGAGCTTGCAGAAACAGACGATTTCTTAGAGTCTCTTTTACCAGATATTTCAATTTTTGAATCCCCAGAATACTCAGATTATGCTATAGAAATGCTATAGAAGATGCTATAGAAGATGCTATAGAAGATGCTATAGAAACCGAGCTGCCAGCAAGTCCAGATATTTCACTCCCCGACAACGTGGATCCAGTTGGTGAAGGCGATAAAATTGATACCGATTTTGATCAGCTTCCTGGCTATCGCGAAAGTCAATTTACTGTAAATGATCCGATTTATTCTATACAAACAGGCGTAAAAACTCTCTTACCCCGCAAAGGTACATACATAGATGAAAATAATCAACCACAGATTATTGATCTCGAATACACTACAACCGCTGAAGTTTCGGCTTATACTACTTTAGAAAAAATAGACCAAGATACATATATAACAATCGATCCGACATCTCGCGTAAACTCAGTACCCATTATTGCGAAATATGGAGCTTACAAGATGGACATCGTGCTCGAAGTAGTACAGACCAATACCTACATTATTAACTATTCTCGGCCAGATTATGACAGCTGGTCTTTGCGAGTTACCGCATCCGACTCAAATAAAGATTACGATTTTGCAGATGCCAAGGATGTCACCACTTCTGGTATCGCGTTCAAGCAATTTGAGCATGTCACCCAAGAGGATGTCATCAGCATAACAGCTCGTAACGCCACCAACAACCAAACTGCAGCGCAACATGTGGAAATGCCTCTCAATTCTACTACTCGCGAGATTTGGATTATTGATGGGGAGAGCCCGCTGATTTTCTTTGATGCTACTGATATAAATATAACAAGTCCCGAAGTATCTGGCACAGACGTTACTTTTAGAATTGCCTCCGATGCGGTTATTGTATATCTTACAGGATCTTTTAATGATTGGAAAATTTATTCGGATACAGATGATAAATCTCCGTATGCCCTATTAGATGCGGATCAAAATGGATTGTGGGAAGGAACGTTCTCTTTGCCATATGGTATACACGAGTATCAATTTCAGATAGATCAGTTCGGCGCATTTGATGGTGTTCAAAACGATCTCCTAGTTACAGATCCCTACAACCCAAATCTATCAGCAAACCAGCAAAGAAGCATCGTGGTTGTTCAGCCACCTACTCCTATTACTAGTCCAGAAATTACAAGCAACTCTGTAACCTTTAGGTACTATGCTCCCGATGCGACTGAAGTTTCAGTTAAGGGAAGTTTTAATAATTGGAACAATATGGCAATGTCCCCAAGCGCTGCAGACGTGTGGGAAGCAACAATAGCTCTTCCTGTTGGTAAGCATGAATACAAATTTGTAGTCGATGGTGAAGAAATAACTGATCCGTTTAATCTTACAAAATCATCAGACGAATCCAATAGCGTTGTAATTGTCGACTCTGCTATTCCTATAATCAGCTCAGAAGTTCGAGGCAGAACTGCAACATTTAGATATTATGCTCCAGATGCAACTACTGTGGCGGTCGCAGGCAGTTGGGCTCCTACTGCAAATGAAATGACCAAATCTCCTGATGGCATATGGGAGTTGTCGCTAGATCTTGATCCAGGAAAGTATACTTACAAATTTCAGGTAGATAATAACGAGGTGCCAGATCCATTTAACTCTGCAGGTGAAGTTAATATTGCAGATGTTCTGAGTCCTGTAATTAACGGAAAGTCGGCACTGTTTAAATATTATGCTCCACATGCAAAAACTGTTACTGTGTCATCTACTTTTAATGGCTGGTCAAAACTTGATGATCCACTAACTGATGCCGATGCTGATGGCATATGGGAGGGGACGGTAACAGATATTAGCGAATTAAAGCACAAGTACAAATTCGTCGTAGATGGCGACTCTTTGCGAGATCCCGCCAACGATCAAATGACAGATCAAGGAAATAGCATCTTAAATATGATTTATGCTATAAGCCCGGAAGTGGCGGAGACCGACGTTACGCTTCGGTATTACGCGCCAGATGCAAAAGAGGTTTCGGTCGAAATAGCCACTGCAAGTATGAAAAGGCCATTGACCAAAACTGAGAATGGCGTCTGGCAAGAAACGCTAACTCTTACACCCGGAGATTACGAATACAAATTTATTGTCGATGGCAAGCGTGTGACAGATCCGTATAACTCTGCCCCGCTATCGTATACAGGCAATAGCGTTTTTGTCATTGAGGCTCCTGTTGAAGTTGTGAGCCCCGTTGTTGCTGGAAAAACTGCAACATTCAGCTACTATAATCCTACTGCAACTGACGTATATGTCGTCGGAGATTTTAATAACTGGCTCAAAACTGATGAAATGAAAATGACCAAAGATTCTGATGATGTATGGAAAATTACACTCGATCTCGAAGCCGGCGAGCATCAATACCAATTCGATGTCGATGGCGTATTAGTCGCAGATTCCGCAAATGGTGAACCAACTATAGATGGAAACAGTGTTGTTAGCATTGCGGACATCACCAGTCCAATAATTAGCGGCACAACTGCAACATTTAGCTACTACGCTCCTGACGCACAGACTGTTTCCGCGACTGGAAGCTTCAACAATTGGGCAGCTGCAACCATGACAAAAGATACTGCTGGCGTTTGGACAGTTACAGTAAAAGATGTTGCAACCAAAAAGCATGAATACAACTTTATGGTGGACGGTCAGACGATCACAGATCCTTATAACGATCAACCTTTAGCAAATGGAAACAGTACTTTCGACGTTGTAGCTGTTACTAGCCCCGCCGTTGCTGGAAAGACGGCAACGTTCCGGTACTATGCCCCAACTGCAGAAGCTGTTTTTGTTGCAGGCGATTTTAACGAGTGGTCCGATACTGCCAATTCAATGACCAAATCTCCAGATGGCATATGGGAAGCTGCCATAGATCTCAAAGCTGGTGAGCATGAATACGCATTTATGGTGGATGGCGTTGAGTTTAGAGATCCAGCAAATGAAGAAATATCATATAATGAAAAAAGTTTAATCTATGTTGCAGATGTCGAGAGCCCTTCTGTAACTGGGCATAAGGTAACATTCAGATATTACGCTCCAGATGCACAGACCGTAACAGTAGCGAGCGATTTCAACGCCTGGTCCGATACTGCAAATCCAATGAGCGATGATGATAAAGATGGTATATGGGAAATGGAAATCGACCTTAAATCAGGAATCTATGAATACTTATTTGTGGTAGATGGCAACCGAGTAAATGATCCAGCGAACTCCGCCACTGCAGAAAACGGAAATAATACTGTCACCATCATTATAAATGTAGCGGTTGAGAGCCCCGAAGTTCGCGGCAAAACTGTAACGTTCAGATATCACCACCCATATGCAAAGACAGTGACTGTAAAAGGAGCGTTTAACAATTGGTCCGAAGAGGCAATGATTAAGAACGATGATGACATATGGGAAATTGCATTCGATCTCGAAGCGGGAGATTACGAATACTCATTTGTTGTAGATGATCAAGAAATTTTGGATCCAGAAAATGATGATCAGCTATCATATGACGGCAAAAATTTAGTTCATATCGCGGATGTTAAAAGTCCTGAGATAGTTGAAAACGCTGTAACATTTAGATACTATGCCCCTACCGCAGAGGCTGTTTCGGTTTTGGGTAGCTGGACTATTACGGCAACTAAAATGACTAAATCTACAAACGGCATATGGGAAATTATGGAAAATCTACCAGCAGGCACTTACGACTACAAATTTGTTGTCGATAGCAAGAGTGTTACAGATCCGTCAAACCCTACCGTCGATGCAAATGGAAACAGCGTCGTTAAAATTGTTCCAGCTGTAGTGGTCAAAAGTCCGGAGGTAGTCGGAAACAAAGCAACATTCAGATATTACGCGCCAGAAGCCAAGGCTGTTTCAGTTTTAGGAAGCTGGAATGCTGATGTAAATACAATGGTTAAATCTGCAGATGGCATATGGGAAATTACAGTGGATCTCACTACTGGCACTTACGCCTACAAATTTATTGTCGATAACAATTTTGTTACAGATCCATCAAATCCTAACATCGATGCAAACGGAAATAGCGTCGTGACTATCGCACCAGAAATCGTAAGTCCGGAAGTAGCTGGAACTAAGGCAACATTCAGATATTACGCGCCAGATGCACAGGCTGTTTCAGTTGCAGGAAGCTGGAATGCTACCGAAGACGCAATGACTAAATCTTCCAATGGCGTATGGGAAGTTACATTGGATCTCGCTGCTGGTGATCACACATACAAATTTGTTGTCGATGGCAAACAAGTAGCGGATCCATCAAATCCTGATGTCGATGCAAACGGAAATAGCGTCGTGACTATCGCATCAGAAATCGTAAGTCCGGAAGTAGCTGGAACTAAGGCAACATTCAGATATTACGCACCAGATGCACAGGCTGTTTCAGTCGCAGGAAGCTGGAATGCTACCGAAGACGCAATGACTAAATCTTCCAATGGCGTATGGGAAGTTACATTGGATCTCACAGCTGGTGATCACACATACAAATTTGTTGTCGATGGCAAGCATGTGGCAGACCCATCCAATCCTGATGTCGATGCAAACGGAAATAGCGTCGTGACTATCGCACCAGAAATCGTAAGTCCGGAGGAAGCTGGAACTAAGGCAACATTCAGATATTACGCGCCAGATGCACAGGCTGTTTCAGTTGCAGGAAGCTGGAATGCTACTGAAGATGTAATGGTTAAATCTGCCAATGGCGTATGGGAAGTTACATTGGATCTCGCAGCTGGTGATCACACATACAAATTTGTTGTCGATGGCAAACAAGTAGCGGATCCATCAAATCCTGATGTCGATGCAAACGGAAATAGCGTCGTGACTATCGCACCAGAAATCGTAAGTCCGGAGGAAGCTGGAACTAAGGCAACATTCAGATATTACGCGCCAGATGCACAGGCTGTTTCAGTTTTAGGAAGCTGGAATGCTACCGAAGACGCAATGACTAAATCTTCCAATGGCGTATGGGAAGTTACATTGGATCTCGCTGCTGGTGATCACACATACAAATTTGTTGTCGATGGCAAACAAGTAGCAGATCCATCAAATCCTGATGTCGATGCAAACGGAAATAGCGTCGTGACTATCGCACCAGAAATCGTAAGTCCGGAGGTAGCTGGAACCACGGCAACATTCAGATATTACGCACCAGATGCACAGGCTGTTTCAGTCGCAGGAAGCTGGAATGCTACTGAGGATGTAATGGTTAAATCTTCCAACGGCGTATGGGAAGTTACATTGGATCTCACAGCTGGTGAGCACACATACAAATTTGTTGTCGATAGCAAGAGTGTTACAGATCCGTCAAACCCTACCGTCGATGCAAATGGAAACAGCGTCGTTAAAATTGTTCCAGCTGTAGTGGTCAAAAGTCCGGAGGTAGTCGGAAACAAAGCAACATTCAGATATTACGCACCAGATGCACAGGCTGTTTCAGTCGCAGGAAGCTGGAATGCTACCGAGGATGTAATGGTTAAATCTGCCAATGGCGTATGGGGAGTTACATTGGATCTCGCAGCTGGTGATCACACATACAAATTTGTTGTCGATGGCAAACAAGTAGCGGACCACCGAAGACGCAATGACTAAATCTTCCAATGGCGTATGGGAAGTTACATTGGATCTCGCAGCTGGTGATCACACATACAAATTTGTTGTCGATGGCAAGCATGTGGCAGACCCATCAAATCCTAACGTCGATGCAAATGGAAATAGCGTCGTGACTATCGCATCAGAAATCGTAAGTCCGGAAGTAGCTGGAACTAAGGCAACATTCAGATATTACGCGCCAGATGCAAAGGCTGTTTCAGTTGCAGGAAGCTGGAATGCTACTGAGGATGTAATGACTAAATCTTCCAATGGCGTATGGGAAGTTACATTGGATCTCACAGCTGGTGATCACACATACAAATTTGTTGTCGATGGCAAACAAGTAGCAGATCCATCAAATCCTGATGTCGATGCAAACGGAAATAGCGCCGTGACTATCGCACCAGAAATCGTAAGTCCGGAGGTAGCTGGAACTAAGGCAACATTTAGATATTACGCGCCAGATGCAAAGGCTGTTTCAGTTGCAGGTAGCATGAACTCCTGGGATAAATCGGCTAGCCCTATGGCCATTACCGAAGACATTTGGCAACTATCCCTCTCTTTAGACCCAGGAGCGCATCAGTATAAGTTTGTTGTAGATGACGTTTGGCTTAATGATCCGCTCAACACCGCAGATACTGTTGATGGCAATAACGTCGTTGTTATCAATGGGCTCGCTGTTACTGGAAATCCAGATACTTTGACAGTAGACACAGCGACCGCACTCGCAACGACAGGCAAACTCTTTACGGCGGCGCATCCGACTGGTCTCGATACACCTGTTAATTATGCTCTCGCTGAACCGTCAACTACTGTGACTCTTTCCGAAAAAGACGGCGTTACTTATGTGACTGCTGCAGCGAATCATGTGGGCGATGTTATTCTCACTGCCACTGCCACGGTAGATCAAGTTGCGTATTCACAAACGATCAACTTTAAGGTGGGCGCTCTAAACGAATACACCATCAACTATTATAGGCACTCTGATTACGACGACTGGAATTTGTGGATCTGGCCATTTGGTAAGGAAGGCGCTGGTGTGCCATTTACCTCAGACGAAACTTTTACACTTTCTGATGGCAATGATTATACTTTCAAACAACTTAAATATTATTCTACAGATGAAAAAATCGGAGTAATTCCTAGGAAGGGTGACTGGGTTTCACAAGATGGTGGTGATAGATTTATCGAAATTCCAGCAGAATCTGATGCAACTCAGGTGTGGATTGTCGAGGGGCACACAGATGCAATTTACACCGATCCTTCTCAGATAAATTTCGAGGCCAAAGTCAAGAGAGCTTATGCCGATACTGCAACTGAGATAACTGTTACACTGTCGAGTCGCCAATGGAATACGATAACGCAACGGGGGTATGGTCCGCTACTGCAGATGGAAACCTAGACGGAAAGTTTTATATGTATAAGTTGACTTTTGCAAATGGCGTGACTCACTACGCAGTTGATCCGTACGCGCGAGCCGTATCTGCGAATGGACAGCGAACTGCTATTGTCGATCTTGCCGAAACCGACGCGGCTTTGGCCAATGACAAAAAACCTGTAATTGTCGATGCCTCTGATGCAGTAATTTATGAATTACACGTTCGCGATTTCTCGATTGATCCCGATGCTAGTTTTGCGAACAAAGGAAAGTTTAGAGCATTTACAGAAACCGGCCTCACAACTGCAGGCGGCGCTGAAATAGGAATCGATCACCTCAAGGAGCTTGGCGTAACTCATGTACATTTGCTTCCAAGCTACGATTACGCAAGCGTTAACGAAATGTCAGACTCGCCGCAATTTAACTGGGGATATGATCCGCAAAATTATAATGTTCCAGAGGGTTCGTATTCTAGCAATCCCGAGGATCCATACGCTCGCATCGAGGAGTTTAAGGAAATGGTTGCAGCATTGCATTCGGCCGGAATTAGAGTTGTTATGGATGTAGTTTACAATCACACTTTCAGCGTAACGGATGGCCCGTTTGATAAAGTGGTTCCAAATTATTATTATCGAACATTTGATGATGGGATGTATTCAAACGGCGCTGGATGCGGAAATGAAGTGGCAACTGAGAGGCCAATGGTGCGCAAGTATATTACCGATTCTGTAATGTATTGGGCTGAAGAATATAATGTGGACGGATTCCGCTTCGACCTGATGGGGCTTATTGATACACAAACCATGCAGGAGTTAACCGATAAGCTGCGATCAGAAGTCGATGCCGATATGCTTATATACGGAGAGCCATGGCAAGCCGGCGGTAGCATCCTTCCGGGCGATCAGCAAACTCTTAAGGGCTCTCAAAAAGGCGAGGAATTTAAGGTATTTAATGACAATATCCGCGGGGCAATAAAAGGGGATAGCGATTCAACCGGTACTGGGTTTGCGACTGGAGCATCTGATAAAGAAGACGATATAATCGAAGGCGTAAAGGGCGCTATCAATAGCATTGCACAAGAGCCGACCGAGGTTATTTCATATGTTACTGCCCACGACAATCTCAACTTGTGGGATAAAGTTATTGCGACTCAAGAGTTAGAAGATGAGTTGGGATTTGAAGAAATGAAAGACGGCGCATTAGTCAATGGAGGAAGCGTCGATGACATGGTTGCTAACGCGGAGCCACACAAATTTGTAGATCCAAACGACGTCTTTGCCAATGAGACAGTGAAACGCAGTATTCTCGCAAATGGCATCGCGCTTACATCACAAGGAGTTCCATTTATCCATGCTGGTGAAGAAATTCTGCGCTCCAAATACGGCGATCACAACAGCTACAAGAGTCCTGATTCGATCAACATGATTCGCTGGGATCTCAAAGATCAATTTGGCGATGTGTTCGATTATTATAGCGGATTGATCGAGCTTCGTAATGCGCATCCAGCATTTTCGATGGAAACTGCCGATGAAGTTGAGGAATATTTTACCGAATTGCGTAGCGAGAACAATGTTGTAGCGTACAAACTCGGCGAATACGCAAACGGCGACAGTTACAAAAATATTGTTGTAATATATAACGCCAACACAGAAGAAGTGAGCGTTGACCTGCCTACGGCAGCAGAGTGGAATGTAGTAGTTAATGAATCAGCTGCAGGAACGGCTGTACTCGAGACTGTTACAGGTAGCGTTTCCGTTGCTCCAATTTCGATGATGGTTTTGTATGAAGGCGAAAGAATTTATGAGCGCATTCCAACTACCATCGAAGTGGAAGAAACTTTCGTTGCCCTTGGCGTTGGTGATTCACATATTTTTGATGTGATCATAAAAGATCAGAACGGCGTTGAAATGACGATGGCGGCCACTCTCACGGCAGCTGATGCGTCGGTTGTGGCGATCGATGGGCAAAAGATTACCGCATTGAAACCGGGTAAAACTGCCATTACGTTTACAGCAGCAGTGGGGACCCGCGGAGTTAGCGAAACGGTGGAAGTTGAGGTTGTGGATAAACTGGTACCTGCAGCCATCGAGATTGTGGCTCCAGAGCAATTTGTCTATACGGGGCTTTCGTTAGCTCTAAAAGCAAATGTTACGGATCAGTTTGGGCAACCATTAAGCGGTCAAATCGTTACATGGGGCACCAGCGATGCGGCAACGGCGACAGTGGGGCTCGACGGGCTTGTTCGCGGCATAGCAATCGGGGATGCGACGATAACAGCCACTGTGGGAGAGGTAACGGCCACAATCGATATTGCAGTAAAAAAATATGAGAAGCGTTTTATAGTCGTAGAATATTTCCGCCCTAAAGGAGATTATGATGGCTGGAATTTATGGGTGTGGAACACAGGCGTTGCAGATGGGCAAGTCGACTTTGTTGAGGCAGATGCCGGAAAAGTTATGGCGCAAATCGAAATTGGTCCTGCAACCGAAAGCATTGGATTCATCGTTCGAAAAGGTGACTGGGAAGATAAAGATATCGATGGCGACCGCTCAATTTTTACAACCAAAGATCAAATCATCACCAAAGCACGCGTAACCCAGGGGCAAACTGCTTTCGATACGCTGGCAAAGTCGGAGCTCTTTGTCGATACCGCGGCTCAAACAGTAACCTATCGCTACCGCAACGACATGCTATTTAAAGATGGCGATATGGATACCATCGATTCTGCAAAAGTGGAAATCAATGGTCAGCTTTATAATATGACATACGACCCAGATCAGGAATGGTTTGAATATGTTCAGCATGGATTAGCAGAAGGCGAGTATTTATATAGCTTCCACATTACCGAGGGATCCAAAACTACAGAGTATCTCGACCCAACCAATCCGGCAACCAAAAATGATAAGTCGCTGTTTGTATATGAAAAGCTTAATATCTCGGCAACGGCATCTGCCGCTCCAGCCAAAATTACTGCCCGAGAAAATAGCGTTATAACTATCGATCTCAATGCGGCAGATCAAGATATTGCCAAAATAAGCCAAATTACTATCGATGCGACACAGTTGGGCGGCGGATTGATCGACGTACCGGTGGAGCTTCTCGCGGCGACGGTTTCGGTTAGAGATGACGTAACTGCAGGCAAAAAGACGCTCCCAATCAGCATCTACGACAACGTCAATAACAAATACACAACCACTGTCACCATCGATGTGGAGACGTATACCGGAGATGACTTCGATTTTGATGAAGCGATAATCTACTTTATGCTAACCGATCGCTTCTACAACGGCAACGAAAGTAACGACGACCCATATAAGCTAGGCTACGACAAAAATGATCCGGGCACATACCACGGCGGCGATTTTGCTGGCATCACGCAGAAGCTTCCATACCTCAAAAAACTTGGAGTAAATACCATCTGGATCAGCCCGATTGTCGAAAATATCGCATACGACGTCCGTCATAGTACATCGCCATATCTTAACAGCTACTACGCATATCACGGATATTGGGCAAAGAATTTTGAAAAGCTCAACCCGCATTTCGGCACCATTGCGGAGCTACACGAACTGATCGATGCGGCACATGACATGGGAATCAAGATTATGGTCGACGTCGTGCTAAACCATGCGGGATATGGAATGGATAACGGAATGGAATCGGCACCTGAGGGATATCCAACCGATGCTGAACGCGAAATTTTTGCAGGGATGTTGCGAACCGAAACTAGTAACGACGAGATTTTGGGTCAGCTTGCCGGGCTACCAGATTTTAAAACCGAGGATGCCGATGTACGCGAGCAGCTAGTAGATTGGCAAGTTGCCTGGGTCGAAACTCTGGGCAAAACTGCAAAAGGCAATAGCATAGACTACTTTAGAGTGGATACCGTAAAGCATGTTGAGGACGCTACATGGATGCATTTCAAAAATGAGTTAACAGCGGTGGATCCAAATTTCAAAATGATCGGCGAAGCATACGGCGCAAATATCAACCAAGACCTAGGCTATCTAGATTCTGGAATGATGGACTCTCTCTTAGACTTTGAGTTTAAGGACATTGCATCGACATTTGCTAACGGAGATATCGACAATGCGCAAGATCGCCTGATGGATAAAAATGGCAAATTAGATAATACTAGCACCGTGGGTAACTTCCTCAGTAGCCACGACGAAGGTGGGTTTCTCAAAAATCACGTTGGTGGCGATATTAACAAACTCAAAGCCGCGGTCTCTTTACAAGCGACTGTAAAAGGTCAGCCAGTAATCTACTATGGCGAGGAGATGGCATATAGCGGCGATAACGACTATCCTGTTCAAACTAATCGGCCTACAATTGACTGGGCAAAAGAACAAGAGCAAGTTAAATTGATTTCGCATTATCAAAAAGTTTTTGCAGCGAGAGCCAAATATAGCGACATCTTTGCAAAGGGCACCCACACAGTAACTGCTGGAAGTAGCGCGCTTGGCTATACTGTATTCGAGCGAGAATACGATAACGAAACTGCAGTAGTTGTGATAAATTTGGGGCCCGCACAAGCAACGAGTATAAAAACTCCGTTCAAAACTTCTGCGATAGATTTATACAGCGGCAAAAAATACGATCTCACCAATGGCACTTTACAAACAACGATACCTGCAATTGAATCGGGAGGCACCATGATTCTTGTACAAGGCGAGACATCTGGCGGCGGCTCAAGCGGTGACGGCGGTTCAAGCGGTGACGGCGGCTCAAGCGGTGGCGGCGGCTCAAGCGGTGGTGGTGGCTCAAGCGGTGGTGGCAGCTCAAGCGGTGGTGGCAGCTCTAGCGGTGGCGGCAGCTCAAGCGGTGGCGGCTCTAGCAGTAGTTCTAGTAACGTTAAAATAACAGGAGGCGAAATAGAAGAGCTTTTTGTTGAAGACGCTACTGTTAACGTAGAAATATCAGTGCCTGCTAACACCAATGCGGTCGAAGTTACGCTCAAGAACTCAGTCCTTGCACCAGCAATAGCCCGAGCAATTGACAACGCCGAAACAGATGCCCCGATGCTATTAATAGTGTTCGATGGCAACGTGTCGGACGCAAAGCTGACAATAGGACGTGATATAATCTCCGAGTTGGCCGCATTCCCAGATGCAGTAATAGGGATCGAAACATCTGCAGCGACATTGGTGATAACGAATCTTGCTAACCTCGCGGCAAATGCTCTGGCAGGCGACGTAACATTTTCAATTGCCGAGTTATCTGCAGTTACAAGTGACGCGATACCAGAGGATCAGCCTAAAAAGACAGCACCGAGCACGTTGATCGCATATCCAATCGCGTCATCAAACTTTATAGATCCAGTAATTTCACGAAATATATTTGCGACCCCTGATGCGCAATCTGCGTTTAAAGCAGCTCCGGTATTTTTGACGCCGATGCTAGTGACGCCTACAATTGCCTACGAGATCGGCATCGACATTGCGCAGCAGCCAATAAAATTTGCGCACGCATATCTTAGTGTTCCATATGCAGTAGGCGAGATGTATTATGTAGATGCTTTGGAAAACACGACGCACGTAAAATCACAAATCAATGCAGTAGACAACATGCGAACGATTGCCGCGCCATATATGGGGATCTACGCAATAGGAGAGAGCGTAACATTGGCGAATCCGTTTATCGACGTCATTGCGCAAACGCCACATTACGCAGATGTCCTATACTCAGCGGCAAAAGGAATTATGACAGCCGTAAGTGAAACCAGATTTGAGCCAAATATAGCGGTAACTCGACGCGAGCTTGCAGACTTGCTATTTAATCTAGATATTTTATACGCACTCGACTTTGAAAATATTTTTGACGATGTCACCTCGGGAACATGGTATTCGTATATAGCAAGCTGGACATCCAAATTGGGTATCAGCCATGGCTACGACGATCCAGCTCTTGTCCCAGCAGCGGAAGTTACCAAAGAACAGCTTGCACTCATTCTATATAACTACGCCGAATTTGATGCGTCAATATTGGACCCTGAGTTTTCGTTCAATTTTGCGGTAGCGTCGAAGTGGGCCTCAGATAACGGAATTCTTTCTGGAATGGGCATTCTCACGCGGGCTGATTTAGCGGCAGCGATAAATAGATTTCTGGTATTTATTAGTAGATAAGATGTAATATAGACGAATCACGAAAATTAAATTTGCCATGATATGAAGTTGGGTATCATGGCTTTTTTATATTTGGGTAGCTACCGCGTCTGCAGCAAAAGAGGTGGGATACCCCTCCAAATGCAGCATGTACTGACGCTTCACTAATTGCTCACTTATTACCAATTAATACACAAAAACTAAATTCATCTGCCAAATAACTTTTGCTTACCTGAGCCTCAAATGTTGACTTTTGGTTGCTATCTAGATAAACGCTCCAGCCGTTTTTGGTTGGTGGTAAGTTAAATACCAGCGGTTCGCTATAATTATTCATGATAAAGTAGACTTGAGAATCTTCTCCGTTTAAACTAAACGCTAGGCTTCGAGAATAGAAGCTCCAGTCTGGCAGGTGCGGTCTTGTTCCGTGCCATACAATATCTTTGTCTGTATCGTGATCATACCATTTCAGCTTGCTGCGCAGTGCGAGAGCCTTCTTTACAAATAACGTGACATCACTGAATTTGTCTTGGCGTGCCCAATCCACCCACACTGTTTTGTCGTTTTGGCAAAAGGCATTGTTGTTTCCGCCTTGTGTTCTGGCTCCCTCATCTCCCATAACGATCATTGGCACCCCTTTGCTAAATATTAGCAACGCCATTAAACTTTTCATTCTCTTGATGCGCAATTGATTGATCTTAGCGTCGCTGGTTTCGCCTTCATAGCCGCTGTTGTAACTGCAGTTGTTGTTGCTACCATCGCGATTGTTTTCGCCATTGTTGATGTTGTGTTTTTCGTTGTAGCTTACAAGATCCCACAAAGTAAAGCCGTCGTGAGCCGTAATAAAATGAATAGGCAACGTTTTGGAGTTACCATCTATATTTCGAACGTCGTTGCCCACAATGCATGTTGCGATCTGGTTAACATGCCCTTTATCTCCTTTGCCAAAGCTGCGAACGCTATCTCGAAATGCGTCGCTCCATTCATGAAATGGGAATGGCATCTTTCCTACATAATACTTTCCTTTAGCATCCCAGCTCTCGCTAATTAGCTTTACGTTCTTTAGAATGGGGTCGTCCGCTATTTTCTGCATTAAAGATCCATCCATCCAATTGCCGTTTTCTCCTTGAGCCAAAATAGCGCCTAAATCGAAGCGGAACCCGTCAACACCCATCTCCAAAACAAAGTATCTAAGGCTGTCTATAGTCATCTCCTGAACGAGCGAATTGGAGGTATTGAGCGTATTGCCTGTTCCGGAGCAGTTGCTAAAGTATGGGCCATGGTGCCTATAATATCCTTTGCGGTTGAGAAGTTTAAAATTAAACAGTGCGCCGCCCTCGCCACCTTCGCCGGTGTGATTATAAACCACGTCCAAAAGAATTTCCATACCTCTGTCATGAATTTCGCGAACTAACTCTTTAAATTCTTCACGCACATGTTCCTTGTCTTCTGCATATACAGGATCTAGAGCAAAGAAGCTTATTGAATTATAGCCCCACTCATCGGTTAATATTCGGCCTGTCTTTGGATGCATATTGATCAGCGTATGCCTATTCCACAAATAGACTGGCAACAGCTCCACTGCCGTAATGCCAATATCCTTTAGATAGTCAAGTTTTTCGATCATCGCCTTATAGGTTCCGCCACCACGCAAACCTTTGGTAAAATGTCCCACATGCATCTCGTATATCGTTGTTCTAGACCATGGTATCATTGGACGCTTGGTATCGTTTCGTTGCAATAACACTACTTTATTGAAATACCTACCATCTTGATTTTGCATTACTTCATAGCCATAAGGATCAATTAGATAACGCTCTTTTGTTCCGTCGAGTACGCTCCAGGTATAATACATTCCTTCGATCGCATCGTCCATTGCGATATAAAAAAAATCTCCCTCAGAATCTAGATTGCGCACCAATGTTTTTTCAAATACGGCACTTTCTTCTATGTTGGTATACAAACTCAATGTTATTTGATCAAAATCTTGCATGTATATTCCAAATACAAATTCATTATCAATTTTATGACAGCCAAGTCTTGGATAGCCGTTCATTATACCATCTCCCTTTCTAGAATGATTCATAGTAGTATAAACAATTGCGGATCGCTTTGCAAGGTACCAATTTCATATTTACTGGCACTACACTAATGTATGAAAAAACTTCGCATTAGGTGTTTTAATTTGAAATTTTCGCTATAATACATTTATTATATATAGTACAAAGTTTATTTTTTGGCAAATTTATTTTATCACGTATAAGCATTATTGTTACAATCTCTGTTTTTGATTAAAGAAAAGGAGCTTAATGACATGAACAAATTACAACGCAACGTTATTTTGCTCGTCGCAACCACATCCTTTACACTTAGAATGCCCACTTTTGCGAATGAGATTCTTCCCAAAGTTAACTTTATGCTAGTGGTGTATATGTAATTGTCGCACAACCGATAACGAGGGTGTAACCACAAGAAAATGATGCGACTTCACAGGCTTTATTATTTTGGAGAGATATACGCTCTTGGCTCTGTGATATCCACTGCAGGTGAATAGAACATGCTACTCACTGTTGCGGACGAAGCTACAGATAGCAAAGCTCCGGTGTTTAGGTAGAGGCAACTTCCCTTGATGCTAATCCAAACATCGCAACTGTTAATGATTCAGCTGCAATCCTAAATTATACGATATACTCAATCAACGGGACCGAATACGTAAAATTTAATGGTTCCGATAGCTTTACTAACGCCGTTGCTGAAATACTCTCTCCAAAATCGGTACATATAATATCATTATAACTGTCGCAGATAATCTGCACAGATATTACAAATCACGTTCACTGTAACTGATACAACCGCACCAGTCTTCGGTTATAACGATAAGATTTTTACTGCAATAGACAAAACCTCGGTGAGGCTATCACAATTGCAGAGAAATTTGTACCTGCCATAAAGATAATAGAAGATAACTTAAAATCTACGACATACGAAATCGATGGTATCAAATCCAAAAAATTGGCTGGCCCAACAGGTTTCGATTTTGCCATATCGAAAATGTTATCGAGGGTAGATACAAAATCTCCAGGGGTATACGACATCCGCATTGTTATATTAGATCATGCCAACGCCCCACAAACGCTACGCACTGCTCTTATAATTACTGCAGTAGTCGATTCTACCGCCCCAGTATTTACATTTAACGATAAGCAACAAAAAGATCAAGCTACAGTTTCAGTTAAACATAACGAAGGAGCCACTTACAATGTGCCTATTTCTGTTGTTACTAACGACAATGAGGTCACTGTAGCCTACAGATCTGCTACGCAGCTGCCAACAGGGTCTGTGGCAACCGGTCTAACTACGGCATTTGCCGCGCTCTCGGCTTTAATATCTGCGGCACATATTTGGAGAACACACTATAATAATTAACGCAGCAGATAAGGCTGAAAACGCAACCATACTTATATTTGAGGTAACTCTTAATGCGATAGCAAGACCAATCTTTAAAGCAGATTTTGTATCTAACGTTATTATACCCCTAGGTGATAAAAATTATACATCATATATCGTAGGCAAAATATAAATTTCACCTCGCAAGTTCTGGGTGCGATCTATTTTGTGATATGTAGAATACGCTACGATAGCAATAGCAGGATCCTCTGCTACCGAGAAGGATAACCCTACTATTATATCGAGAGCGTATAAGGACAGTGTATTGATTAGAGATGTTAGCAACATAATGGAACAGGCTGAAGTGTATGATGTGATTTTCGCAACTCCAAAAACTGACGAAATAGCTACTGTTAGATTTGCCACTATTGCTATAGCCGGTGCATATGCCGAAAGGGTCACCTGAACTCCAAATGCACGTCCTGTTATAAATGCTCCTGAAAAGGAGGCAATTCATTAGAAGTGAGAGAAGAATATGTTGTACCAACTCTTAAAGCCACGGACTCAGAACAGTCGGGTATTGAACTGTAAACTATTTTGGTTATACTTGATGAGAGAAATAACGAGGTTATTAGCTCTGATGTTGTGACTTTAAAAGTTGGAAAATATCAAATACAATTTTCAGCTCAAGATGCTGTCGGCGCAGCAGCTGAAGAAGTGATAATAAAAGTTACTGTGGAAAATGTTCTTGACAAAACAAAACCCGCGATTAACTCCCTTAAAAAAATCATACTAAAAAAAGACCACTTTTGATTTTATCTCATAAAGGAGAAATTGTATCTGGAGCTAATACCAGTGTAAAAATAAGCACATATTTCACGCTAGTATACGCTATAACAGACAAGGCTGAAATGTCTCAGATGCCATTGCAATCAAAGTAACTATATCAGAATCCGTCGCAGACATTTCTGTTGCAGCAGATCCAGCGCCTTTGCTAGAAGTTTGCTGCTAAAAATGCCTTTATTTTCCTAACCATAGTTGCAAAGGATAAATACGGTGTAGAGTTGTCATTAATTTATACTGTTATAAAGAAGGCAGGCGGAACAATTACAACCGTGGATACGGATCGAAATTCTGATAATATTACTAAACTGGGAGGGAGATATCTAATCATTCTCAAGATTCATACGGAGATTCCGTTTACTACGACGTTGAGATAATAGTGATCAATGATATTGCTCCAGTTATTTGGTATAGCGACCTCATGGCTTAAGAAGGAGCACATATCAATCTTAAGAGAAATGAGGCTTTTGCATTTTACGTTTCGATTGTAGAAAAGGCAGAAATGGCCAAACTTACTCAAAGAATTACAACACTAGGCGATCCGCCAGTTAAAGGACTAGGCAATCAAAATATTGCGCTCGGAACTTTATACAAGCTTCCGCCAAGGACGAGATGCTACAAAATTACCTACACAGCAGATGATGGTTTTTATACAGACAACTTTAGTATTACGATCACTGTTGATGAGGAGGAGGTAAGTAAAGTAGATCTTCCTATTTTTAGGGTAATTGATGAGCGTACTCAAAAGCCGGTGGCTGCTGATGCTATAATCAAACGTACTTTAAACGACGATGTTGAATCGCTAGATCTCATATACGAAGCAACCGATGGAGCCGAAATCACTGTCACCTAGAGCGTTAGTATCAGCGGTAGTATCAGTAACGAAGATCGCATCATGGATATTACAGAAATTTTTAACTCCCCAGCTCGGTATACGATTATTGTTAAAGCAACAAAAGACGATAAAGTTGCAACACACATATTTACCCTCATAATATATAATTCCCATAAAACGGTTTATTTATACAAAAATATTCAATAAATTGATAAAAATATTGCTTGTATGGAATTCTTAACCAAAAACGAGGCACTGTTAAAGTTTGATGTTAAAGCGATTGAGAACGCATTGATTTTAAAAATTTTCCGTATCAAATTTTTAAAATTATCTCTAACAGTACATGCTGATGTTGCGAAGGAACTAGCTAAAGTTGCTCCAACAATCGAAACTGTAGCAGCCACGCCAATAGCAATGGACAATGTAGGCGGCGCCATTATAAGGAAAGCATTATATATAGAAAAGCCATTATAAGGAAAGTATTAATATAGGAAAGCATTATAATAGGAAAGCATTAATATAGGAAAGCATTAATATAGGAAAGCATTATAATAGGAAAGCATTATAATAGAAGAAAGTATTATAATAGAAGAAAGTATTATAATAGGAAAACATTATAATAGAAGGAACTGCTTCAGCGGCGCCGTTGCTAAACTATAGCGTCCCTATTAAAATATGAACCGTATCAGAAATGGAGAGGTCTGTACAGGAAGTACAAATTCGATCACACGTAAAGCTTACAATTTTTTACGCGATACAAAATAGCTGGATGCTCCAGTAGCGGCGAGAGAAGGAAACCAAATCGGATGTTGCATTGGAAATTTTGAATGCGTAGGAAGGACGCTAGAAGGGCTTAAAAACATAGAGGCATTTGAGGACCCCAAAAAATACCAAACGCGACAGTGACGATAGAAAATAACGCGTAGTACGCGATATTAAGCGGTAGTATCGTCGTCGGTTGTGGTGGTATTTAAAATTCTGTTCTAAAATTTTATAAAAAAAATATATATAATTATAGGCTATCTGCCTTGACAATGTCTGTTATACTTGACTTGTAACGAAAAAGATTTTTCTCATGCTTTCTTTCACTTTCTTTCATACGTGCTTACTTTTGGTTATTTTTATTTAATCAAAGTACTATCCTATTAAAAAGTTATTCTCTATGAAGGTTATATTATGTTTGTTGTTGAAGTGTGATGCTTGGAAAAATCGTTATTGGCTTTTAGGGATTAAGATAAGAGTTTCCAATCATATGATATATTCATGTGATAAACAATATATGGATTAGTTATTTACTGCCTCTTGGTAGTGTCTTCCTTTTTCTTTTTTCAACTCCTAGATTGTTTTGGTACTATTATCTATTCGCCTACTCTCCCTAAAAACTAATAGTTACACATTTGCAATAGACTCAGAAGACGCAAGAGCTTTGTTTTTCCTTTTCTATTTTTCTATTTTTCTCGCCTATCTGAGTTTATTGCCTTTTTTTGAGGATGGATTTTTTTGTGTGCTTTTTGTTGACAAATTACATCTCAAACTGTAAAATACGTTTATATTGACTTTGATTTTATAAAAAATTTAATTTTATTAAGAGAAGGAGTACATATTAATGAGCAAATTACACCGTAAAATAGCTTTATTCATGGCGACGACACTTACTATCAATATCAATACTTTGGCTATAGAGCCTATAGATTTTCCAGATTTTTCCTTTGAGCAGACTTTAGAAACCGAGCTGCTAGATCCGGATTGGGTAACTGAAGATTTAAATAATCCATTTGACAGTTCTTTTGATAGCTCGTTTGACAGTTCTTTTGATAGCTCGTTTGAAGATTTTGAAGATTACGAAAATACGTTCGAAGATTTTGAAAATGTATTTGAAGATTTTGAAGATTACGAAGATTATTTTGAAAATGATTTCCCTGAATTAGAGCAATCTTTGGAGGAGCCTTTGATGCCTGATTCCTCTACTAACTCTGTCGATACCCCTGTGATTGAAACTTCACTCACTACCATATACATCGATGGCATTGCTACTGATATTTCAAATACATATCCTTACGTTGCACTTACAAATACTGTGCTTTCTACCAACGCAGTGGAACTTCCTGCTGTTACTTTTGATGCCAATTCTAGCAAGCCGCTATATTTGCGTGTTACTGCAGCTGCGGATTCATCTTCTGCTGCTCGAATCGCATCTGCTCCTTTTGATGCGTCTGGCGGAATCTTGACTATAGCGTCAGGAGTTGATACGGCTACTGCTGATGCCGCAATTGCGGACGCTAGATCTGTCTTGTCCTCTTATACTGCCTCATACTTTGCATCAGAGGGCGATACCGTGCCGGTATATACTCTAAAAATTACGGCTCCTATTTCTGCGACGATCGAATTTACTGTTCCAGAAGCGGAGGGCTTTTATGATGAGTTTACTGTTGAAAGCTCTGCAGATGGCACCCCTGCAAAATCGATTTACGTTAATCAATATTCCTCTGGATGGGCGATTCCTCGGGTTACTGTCAGCTCTGGCAAAGACGCGATTCTTGCCAAAACAGAGCGCTTCTATGTTGAGTTCAAAGATGACAAACTCATAGAAGATAAAGATACTATGGTATCAACTAATCTTTTTATAGGCGACCGCATCTATAGCGATGATTTTAGTAATAATTTTCGATATAAATTTACTTATGCAGATCCAGATGACTCCAATAATACGATCATTTTAGAAGTTACTTTCATCGAAGCCAATGCCGTTTTGGATATTGTGGATACCTTAGAAAATGCTAGGTGGATTATGGCGTCTTCTGATGTTGTCGAAGATGGCGTGCTCAATCAAGAAAAAGCGGCTACATTGCTAGAGACTATGGCCACCAATATTGCCTTAAATTTATATACTGAATATGAAGCCGATTTCAGATATTACCGACCTGGTTGGAAAATTACGTACACTCCAGAAAATATTGTAAAAAATGGAAATTCACTTACCTTTAATATCACTGTGGAAGAGCCTCCTCTAAACACCGCGACTCGCTCGCCTGGTGCTCGCAAAACCACAGAGACTATTACTGCAACATTAATCACGACGAACGACCCTCCAGAATGGATTCCTGGTTCTTATATGCCTACTAAAAGTTATTATAGTGGCACTGACCATTCTGTACTCCCAAAACCTATGGCTTATGACAAAGAATCGGAAACCAACATTAACGGCATCATCAAATCTGTTGAGTTTAAAGTTAGCGGTACGGATGAATATATAGTTCAGGATCTTGATGCACTAATTCAGCCAGACCCAGTGAACTCAGATCCGGCTCTATTTTTTATAACAGGTGGTGAATGGGGAATGCCACTTGCAGGTGAATACAAACTTACTTTTGTGGCTACTGATAGTAGTGGAAATGAAATATCTTTGACAACTAACATAATTGTAGTTTCAGATGAAAGTACGCGAGTTGCAATTGTAGTTGATGAAATTCCTGGAATTTCTACTCCATTGATTAGCGTTAGGCCTGTAGAGAAGGATGCGGTATGGACGATTCCGGATCTCTATGCAAGTTTTAAGGTATATCCAGAATATAACCCTGAGGTTCCGGTTGAGGTATTGCGAACAATTACCAAAGATGGAAAGCCTTATATATCTGACTATGGTGAAGAAACTGATAAGGATATCAAGAACGGTTTTGCAGGCGCTGACTATGCAGGTGAGTTATCGCTAGGTGTTTCGGGGGAATATGAGATCACTATAACTGCTACTGCTACAGAGGATCCTAGCAATACGGCACAGGTCGTGTATAAGCTCCTTGTCACTGCTAGCGGAGATATTGATAAGGCTATAGAGGGGCTAACCTTGGATCCGATCATGGTGGATGATTTAAAGTTGTCCTATGAAGATGTATTTTACTTTACGACCGTTAAACAACAAGAAGCTATCATTCTGGACACTTTTTCAGAGGAAATTGAGAAAAAACTAAGTACATTTAATCTAAGAGAGCCGATGACTCATACTGTCAAGATATCCGAACTGAGTTCCACATTGGGGTCTTTCAACTACGAGTTCATAATTACAGATCAATACGGAACTTCTAATCTCAATCATCCAAGTGCTCCAACGGAGTTCATTGGTACAATGGAGTTGAAGAAAAATATAATTGCGAGTCCGATGATCTATGCAACCTATTATGATGTTGTTGGAGGTGGAAATCTCGAGGCGCTTGGCGAATACTATATGGAAGCTAAGGTTGGAGATAAGTCAGTAGTTGTACCTACAATTAAAGTTCAAGATGCAGAAGGAAAACCAATCACTGGACCATACTTTTCTCAAAGACGAGTTTATTATTCTCCTGATATCAATGATTTAAATCAAACAAGTACAAATTGGGTTCAACTTTCTGAGACATCTGAATCTAATAGCACCACTAAGATTAATGTACCTCCAGCTGAGCTCGCTGCTAATCAGTTAAAATCTGGTGGCTATGTAATTCTATATAACGCAGTTTACGACCTGCCGAATGACCTGAGCACCGGTACGTTTCCTGTATTAGACGGAACAAAAAATCTTTTGTATTATAACGATGCGGGCTTTAAGACTATAATCCAAGTAGCCAACAAAAGTCAAATTAAGCTCGATCAAGAACACAATGGTGATTATAGTAACAACTTGAGTGACGTTACTCGTAATCACAAAGATGAGTATGTGATTCCTAAAGTTCAGGTTGGGGATAATACAAGTCCAATATTAAATACGCATTATACTGTCACTATCGATGATGGTTCAACTTCAAAGGTAGTGAAAAATGAGGCTGAGATCTCTAATATTACACAGACCCCTGGTGAGTATAAGCTAACTTATGCACACAAAACTGAAGCCAACAACTTTGTCTCCTTTATCGTAAGTGTTCTCGAGGTCCCTGCACCAGAAATCAGCCTTGTGCAAGGAATTAGTCAGGATAAACCTATCACATTCAATCAGCTAAGTTTTTCAAAGTGGCAGAATCCAGTACTAATTGATAATAAACCTGCGGAATATAATCATTTCTTGGCTTACTATAAACTCGAAGATGAGGAAGAATATACTTTTGTTGATGATGAGTACGTAGGATTTTTAACATTAAGAGATGAGCTAGCAAAGAAAACAGGACGGTTCAATCTCAAATTTACTACGGCTGTTGGATCTAACCCTAATTCTGTCTTTGTGGATGTAATTATTAAGCCAGACTTCCATTTGGAGCGAAATGAGGATTATCCAGGTATGATTTCAAATATAGCTTTTGATCTTAATGGTGATGGTATTCCAGAAGTCGAAGATGTATTTGAGATTATGAGTGAGTTATTCGTAAAAACCTTTGTTGTTACTGAAAATCAACCGATTACACTTCCGTATATTACTATAGGTCGATATATTCCTGGAGATCCTGAGCCTCCAGCAGCCCCTGCTGTTGTAACTAATGCAGATGGCGATGTTGTGGCCGTGGAAGATATTACCAAAAAAACCGGTTTATATACTGTAACTTACACAGCACCAGCCTCGATAGCGATCGAAGATATTCCTCTCGATGATTTTATCTTCTATATTGATGTACAAAAAAGTCCAGCAATCACTTTGGAGCATGGCGGAATCACCTATCGCGGCAACTTTATTGTATTGGCAGAAACCGATGGCCCGCTCGTTATCACTCCCGGTACTGAATATTACAACGGCTCTGATGAAGTAACTTACAAAATTACACAAGGTGGCAAAGATTGGACTGGTGCGCTAGACGATATTACTAAGTCGGCAGGCACATACGCTATCACTTACTCGCTTCCTGGTGCAAAAGATATTACTGCAACTATTTTTGTGTTCGGTCCAAAAAAAGAGCTCTCCATCAATATTTCAGAGGTTCCAAATAAAGTTGCACTTAGCGAGCTTGACCAGCTTCAGTGGCCGATTGTCGAAGTGTCGTATGGCGGCGATCCTATTGCAATAAACGAGCTTGATTCTTACGAAGTAACTGCAACATACTTGGGGGGCAAGTCTACGCAATCGGTGGCGAATGCTATTTCCGTTGAGCCTCCAACTAATGCGACTGACGCTATCGATCTAATAAAGGCAAATGGGTCTGGTATGTATACCTTTAAATATAAGGCGACGTATGATGGGAAGTCGGTATCAACTGGTTCGCATTTCATTCAGGTTTTGCCACCGCAGTTAGATCATGCTGCGATCACATATTTCGAGATGCCTTCTCTGTTCACAATTCCTGAGTATCCAGGAACTGGTACGCTATATTATTCCGTTGTAGGTGAAGACGGCTCCATTAAACAAGAGTTTACTCGATGGGCATCAGATTCTACTTATTATTCTTTGGAAGAAGAAAAATTGACTATTAAATATTATAGAGAGTTTTTGGGCGAAAGAAGCGATACCAAAGAATTTGTCATTCAAACTAAGGAAGGTATAACTGAAAAGCTAGTGATAACAATTGACGGGAACATCAAAAACATTGACGTGCCATATATGTCCAACTGGTCTGACGATCTTTTGCCAACAGCAACAGTGTCAGATGGAACAACACCTTATCAAGTTAGCATCACTTCCGCTCAGCTATCTCAAAATGAGGTCAATGCGGCCAGCACCGGAACCATCGTAGGTACAGTAAATACATCTGCTCCAGGCATATATTTTGCGACTTATACCGCAGTAGATCTAAATACTGGTACTTCAGCTGATCCGGTAGTAATCGTTATTACTGTTACCGAAAACGCTGCTCCAGTATTTGACAAATTGCCAAGCTTTTCTGCAGCCACTGTTGGGGTACCGTATACTATTCCTGCTGTAACGGCAACTGATCCCGATGGACACGAGGTTGATATCACCTATTCTGCAGATGACGGAGCGACCAAACTTCCTTTAATTGCGCCATATACATTTAATGAAATCGGCGATAAAACTCTCACGTTCTATGCCACTGACAAAGTCCCTCAAGCCGCTACGTCGCAAACTACCAAAACTATCTCTGTTAAGAATGCTGAACCGGCAGTTATAACGATAGATCATGGCGGTACATTATATCGCGGCGACTTCACTCTTGCTCCAGAGTTTGGTCAGGTAGATGCTACGTATATTACGTCGCTAGAAAATGTAACGGCAACACATTACGGAGAAGATGTAACCGATCAAATCGAACGCAAAATAATTCAAGTTACCGATGTGAATGGCTCGGTTATCAATAGGGAAATTACAGAGTTAAGTCAAATTTTAGATGAGATTGGTACTTATACAATACGCTGGTCTGTTGGCAACGACTCTGTTACTGCGACAATTAATGTCCGCGACACAACCGCTCCAATCATCATTTATTCCGGACCAAAATTGTTCTCGCATTCTCTAAAAGACGATCCTAACGGCTTTGAGGTTCCTTATTTATATACCGACGAAGAGTTGCAAGCAGTTGTCACAATTACATCTGGAGACAGTACATTACCTAATACTACAAGCCACATCACGACAGCTGGAAAATATACTCTCACCTACACTGCAGTTGACGCGGCGGGCAATGAAGCCGAACCAGTAGTTCTCTCCGTTAACGTCGAACCTCTCGATGCCGCAGCACCTACAATATCTGTAAGTGACGGTACCAAAACGTACACTGTTGATTCTGTTATAACGTTAATTGCTGGCTCTCCGGCTCCAACTTTCACGGCCACCGCATCTGATAACACTGAAGTTACATTCGACGATACATCAATCGATATGAACACCCCTGGTGATTACCAAATTATGTTCACCACCGAGACCGGCGCTATGCTCATCTTAACTGTAAGTGTACTCGAGAATGAGCCTCCAGCTGTCGTGGTTGAATACAAAAACATTACCTACACTTATCGTGATGTTCCGTCAGCGCCAGACTTTACTGTTAAATTAACCGAAGCGGATCCTACACCAATCTTTAAGGCAACAGCAACAGACAACGGCCAAAGTGTTCCGGTAGATCCGCCAGTCATTAAGAAATACAACGTCGACGATGATACCACTGAAGATAGTTCCCTTACTCTAGACGAACTCACTGCAAACCCTGGCACATATCACCTATTATTTAATGCGACAGATACCATTAATTCCCAAATTGTCGGAACTGTTATAGCAGAAGTTCAAATAAACGACGTTCCTACTTTGACATATAATGGTTCCTCAGATGCTGCCAGTGTTGATATCAATTTCGGCGACACTATTCCTAATGTTATCGTCTCAGATTTAGAATATGACCGAGATATGGCGGCGCAAACTTCAACATTTGAAGTTTCAATCAATGGCGAAACAAGCACACATTCCAACGACGCGACGATTGATACGTCTGAGGCAACGCTTAAAGTCGGTACCAACATTCTAATCTTCACATACACAGATGCCGAGGGTCAAAAGGCCACCTACACACTCACGATAAATGTAGCTCAGCCA
Source organism: Candidatus Epulonipiscium viviparus (assembly GCF_030708075.1). Lineage (GTDB taxonomy): Bacteria > Bacillota > Clostridia > Lachnospirales > Cellulosilyticaceae > Epulonipiscioides > Epulonipiscioides viviparus. The sequence goes on from NZ_CP117982.1 coordinate 3,246,231, forward strand.
GACAGACTTCCTGTTATCACACATAACGGCAAACCGATCGAATCAACCGAAACTGTCACACTTACAATAAAAGCTGGTTCTACTATTGATGTATCCATAGCCGATCCTGACGGTGATCCAATGATTATATCATATAGCATAACAAACGAATCGCTAGGAGATATATATTCTGATGACTACACCACCACCGCTGACTTCGAAGCCGCACTTGATGCTCATCTAACCGCACTTAAAATCGCTCCAGATGAAACGGAAACCGTATACAATCTCGACATTTTCGTAGACAATGCCGACGGCGAGAACTTAACCAGTACCGGATTCCGACTCACAGTTACTTCTGATGCGCCAACGCTCACATATGGCACATATAGCGGATCAACGGTTTACGCAGAAGACACATTCTTAGAAGGCTCAGCACACACCATCCTCGATGTTGTAGCAGCAGATTCTGATGGCACAATTACTTCCTTCACATACGACGATGGCAGTGGCTATGGGATGAAGGACTATGATCGCGACACCTTAATCGAATATCTCACCATGCTTACAAATCTTGATATGCCATTTTTAACCTTCACCGCCACCGACAATGCAGGCTTAACCGCCATACTCTACCTCACGCTAACAATCACCGAAGACACTCCGCCAACCATCAGTTATAATAATGAACCTGTAACAAACGGCTTCGGACAGGGTGCCCTCAGTCTCACCGTTCACACAAATCAAATAGCCGAGTTACCTGCTTTCACCGCAGAAGACAAAGAAGGTGACGTAACCAGCTTCACATATAGCATAGACTATGCGGAAGCCAAACCATATACTCAAGAAGCATTAGCAGCCGACCTAGCCGCAGTCGACACAACATTGTCAGCATCTAGCAGTATCACAATCATCGCGACAGACAATAATAATAAAACAAGTCAGCTCGACGTCACGATCACATTCAATCACCCACCTGTATTCACAATCGATAGTGTAGAAGCAGGAGAAACAGCGGAGGTAACATTAGTTGCTGAAGAAGTATTAGATCAACCACTCGTAATTAGCACCACAGATAAAGAAGACGGTATGACAATGGACATAACTCTCACTGTAAATGGGGAAGCAAGAGATGACTATTGGCACAGCGGGGGTACAGAATGGTACGATATAGCCAAGACATTGCCAATCGCCGCCGATCCGTATGTATTTGAATTCACGGCTACAGACTTAGCTGAAGGCACCAGTACATTAACGCTAAATGTCACAGTAGTCGCAGCTGAAGTAGACGCAACAATTCCTACGCTTACATTACAATATGGCCAAACAGAAATAATAGCCAATTCAGATAACCCGAACGTCGCAGAAACTCTTACAGTCAATTTGGAAACGCTGGAAGATTTTGTAATAAAATCCGTCGATGAAACAGCATCGGGTGAAGCCGATCTAATCCCTACAGTTACATTAGGTGGGATAGATATAGAGGGTACAACGACAGAGGAGAAAGCAACGGCCACAAAAGCGGCGGTTCAATCATTAAGCGCGGATGCCACGGAGGAGCAACGCACACTACAAATAATAGCAAACGACGGGACTAACACTTCCACAATAACAGTAATCATAATCATTAATGGAGCACCAAAAATCGTTCCGCTAGAAAATGAATCATACCAAACGGTAGTTGGAGACAAAGCATTTGAGATGCCTATTCCGGCAGTAGAAGATGTAGTCGGAGATGCGACCACAATATCATATACGATCACCAATGCGCAGGGAGAAACAGTAACGGATGTCGCATCGATGGTGGCAACGGAAGGGGTTTATACCGTAACGTATATAGCGACAGACAGCTATAATAAAACCTCCGACCCATACACAATTACGGTTACAATAATAGCAGAAACACGAGAACCGATTTTCAAAAATCCGGGCTTAACTGCATACAAAATAGAATCCGGAAGCGAATTTGTTATACCAGAAGTTACAGCAGTAGACGGCATGACCGGCAATGAACTTCCGGTAGCAAGACTAGTTACCAAAGGAACTTCGAGCGTTGCGGAAGATGCGATCACAAACATTGCAGGCGACTATGCGATCACCTACAGCGCAACTTCGGCTTCAGGAGTTCGCGGCACATACGTCATCACCGTTAAAGTAACAGATACCACCCCGCCTGTCATCCACTACAACGGTAAAGCAATGGCCGCGAATGAAATTGTCGATCTAACGGGAGCGAATGGATTGATAGCAAATTCGATATATGCACCAGAAATAACAGTTACCGATGCCAACACGCCGCTTCCAGTTGTAAGAGTTGACATATACGAAGGCAAATTTGACAGTCCACCGAACGTTAAGGCGACCAAGATCAAAATAGCCGACATTACGAAACAGCCGCTAGGGACATATACTATAGTCTACTCAGCAAACGACGTCGTATCCTGGCGCTCAATATATATACAAGTTGAGATAATAGCAGGTACACCAGAAGTAGAGGAAAATTTACCGATCATAACAATACTAGACAAAAACGGTACGGTACGTGACGAGACGCAAGATGTTGGCGGTACGGGAGCGACATTTCAACATGAAGTAGCGGTAAATACTACCGTCGAGGATTTCCATAAAATGGTTCAATATTCTGCAACTACAGCGGATAAATCTAAAGAATTACCTGTCGTAGTAACTAATATTACGCACGATAATAACTCGCAATTCTCCAGCATAGAGCAATTTCTCACCGTTCCAGGTTACTATACTGTCACACTACAAGCACGCGATGGAGAAGTGGCGGCCATTCGACGAATTAGCATTCGAATAGTAGATACGAGCGCTCCTGTAATTAGCTACCAAGGCGAAGCGATCCCTAACGGTGAAACCATCAAAATTACTCTTGTTCAGCCGGAACGATTTAATGCCGATGATATTACAATCACAGACAATTCTCTCAACGCTGGTGGTTCGGGAGTGTATATTACTCCTCCAGGTGCCGCATCGCCATCCACAACGCTAATCAAATTTAATAACAAAACAGCCGGCACTGGCTTTGCTGACTCGCTAAATAAAGTCGGAGAAGTGGTCGGCACATACAACCTAAAATTCATCGGCAGAGACTGGCAGCCGGGAATCGCTTTAGGAGTAAATAAAAATGCCGACGTCTTTATAGAAGTGGAAGTTTTAGCAAACGCGCCAGCTGCAGATACAGAAAAACCAGTAATCGCCAAACCAGAAAAAGAGTCAATTACAGTCAAAATAGGGTCGGAATTTATTATGCCTCCTACCCCAGCGGTGACAGATAACGGACCTGATGCGCTAACAGCTCTTACCACGATATTAAACTCAGATAATAAAGTGGTAACTGAAATCGATACAACAGTAGCCGCGGTCTACACAATTCAATACGATGCGGTCGATAAGTCGGGTAACAAGGCAGATCCACAATATGTAACAGTAACCGTAACAGATGTTGTGGACGGCGCACCTACATTTCCTAATTCGGAAGTAGCGCTTGACGAAATTCATCTGGGTTCGGCACCGGCAATTGATACAAGTGCAGCAGCTCTCAAGACCACTCTCAAGGCGCTATTAGATCCAAAATTTGCCAGCGATCCAAATGTTATAATTACCCCGGGAAAGGTGACCTGGGGCTATAGCAATAAATTTTTAAACAATAGAGTTAATGTAGTCCGAATTCCATTCACGGCTGAGCTAAATGGCATATCAAATGACTTAACTTACACTCGTACACTTGCACTTGATCAGGAAGAGCCTGCATTTTATATTTTCAATACAACAGCAAAAGATAATATATTGGCAATAGTGAAGGGGCAAGAATGGTATCCGTATGCCGCGGCAGATGCGAAAGACGGCAACTTAATTCCAGAAACCATTCGTACATTGATTGGCCCAGACGGCGAAACAGTTGGGCAGTTTAAAGGCTATAAAGAACCAGGGGAAGCTAAAGTAGAGCAATACGGATTATATCAGCATAAGCACGAAGTAACAGACAGCGATGGCAATTCGATCGAAGCCACCTTCTACAGTATAGCAGTCCCACCCGAAAATGATGCCAACCGTCTCGCGATTAAAGTCGACGGAACAGCTCCGACATATGATTCAAATTCCAAGCTCAAAATAAATACGCGTGAAATAGCTCGGTATACACCATTTGCGCCAGTAGTCGAGATGCCAGATGGTAGCGAATTGGAGACGATCATATTATCAACCACGCCGGTTGGTGGAAATAGAGAGATAGAATTATTAACGCTTAATGGCACACTAGAAGATGCGAAAGAGATCGCAGCTGAACCAGGAATATATACAATAGCCTACATCGTTCGCGATCAAACCGACCCGGTTAATAAAGTTGGCGCATATATCGAGGAAATTACTGTTACAGAGGCAGAAAACAATGCTCCAAGCCTAACGATCACATCCGCCAATGGTCCTCACACAGAAAATTTCGCTTTAATGGCTCCGCTCAATAGTGAACTTTTACTTAGCGCGGCAGCTACAGACGAAGGAGTAGACATTCCGGTGAGTGCGGTCATTGCTAAACAAGACGATGCTAATTGGGTTGGCTCAATGGCAGATATTACCAAAACCGCAGGAACATATACCGTCACATATACAGCCGCAGATACTTTCGATGAAAACTTAAACGTCTCGATTACAGCTACCATCACTGTCGCATCAGCAGATAGTGCTCCTACATTCAAAGATGGTACGCTTGTTCTAGAAGAGATATTCATGGATACTGTGTTAGCTACTCCAACCGAAGAGCATCTCAAAACGCTATTCGCAAAGCCAGAAGAGATCACGATTACGGGTGTAGTTGCAAAGCAGGCGCATGGAAATCTTCCTACAAGCAAAGCTAGGGTCAACGTGGTCACCACCACCTTCACAGCCGCAAATACTAACGGATCGCAAGAACTCACTCATATCCAGACAACAGTACTTGATCAGGACACTCCGGCATTTGGTATTAACAATATCGCAACCAACGACGTGATTACAGTCAGTACAAAAGGTCGAGCATTCTTTCCGTTCGCTGCGACTGACAAGCAAGACGGCAGCAGTTTAATCGCAAAAACAGTCCGCACACTCATCGATCCTGCAGGAGATATCAAAGGTACATTTACAGGAGCTACCGGTTCAGACGACAAAGACACCGGCTCCTCAAATACATTCGGTTTACATCAATATGTATACGAAGTGGCAGATAGCGACAACAATGCTATCAAATCTACAGTATATGTTTTCACCACACCGAATGAAGCTCAGCAATCCGCTAATCCTGCAATCACTGTCGATGCGAAAATAGCTACCTACGACACCAAAGGAACAAAGATGAATATCGAGCCAAAGGAGGCCGCTCAAGGCGAGTATACCCCAACAATTGTCGTTCCAAGCGATTCCACGCTAAAGATAGTCATCCTTAAAGGCGAAGGCACCAAGGAAAATCTAAAGGCAACTCTCGTAAATGATGACGCGACAGCAGCAGATATAACAGCGCTGACACCAGGCTCATATACTATCGGCTACATGGCAGTTGATAATAACAACGCTGAAAAAGTGAGTATGTTCTTACAAGCTCTCACTGTTACACCAGACGCTACTCCTCCGGTTCTTACCGCGCCAGCTATTACAGAATACGAAGTGGCACAAGGAGAAAAATTCGTTCCGCCGACATTAACGGCCCTCGATGCGATTGATGGAGACGTCACCGCGACATATGAAGTTACCCGCGACGGCGCTTCAGCAACTCTCGATACTAACGTAACAGCGGGTACAAAATATACGATCACGTATACCGCCACAGATGCAGCTGGAAATGTTTCAAACGAAGTAACAATCACACTCACAATTTTGGGGCCATTAATTACGTTCGACGTTCCACAAGATGCTAAGCTCACGTTCAACGTTGGGGAAGAATTCATACCTCCAAAAGTGACCGCCACAGATGCATATAGCATGCCTCTCGAGACAGAATATTCGGTTATACGTCGTAAAAGCGGTTTTATCAATACGAATACAGCCTGGAAGACGGAAAACATTACCAAGCAAGGTGGCAAATATTCCCTGCTATATACCGCACACGATGCAGCAGGCAACGAAGCGGCCAAGGAAGTCAACATCACCGTGACAGATACGCAAGCTCCTGTAATCAAATATAACGGCGAGGACGCAGGAGCAACAGCGACTCTCGATCTTCAAAAAAATTCAGCTCTTATAATCGATGTCGCGATGGAAGATGATGCGGCGATGGCAAAATTCACTCGCGAAGTTACAGACCCAAACAATAAAAAAGTCAACGATACCAACTTCCCTAATATTACAGCAAAGCCGGGGACATATACTGCGGTCTACGATGCAAACGATGGTTATGGGCAAGATAAATTTACACTCACAATTAATGTTTCAGACGCTGAGGCAGACAAAACTGGTGTCCCTGTAATTACCGCTTACGACGAACGAGGCAAAAAAGAGATCCCAGCTGTCGCTCCTGGTGCAACCCTAACCAGAGTTTTCAGATTGCTAGATGATACTCCAGAAACTCTCGATATTACTCATACTACAGATATCCCGGCTACCATCACCGTCGATTATACTGGAAGCATATCCAATGTCTCTCAAACCGTAGCTTTAGAAGATATCTTCCGTACGCCAGCATATTACACCACCACCGTTATTGCTACCAGCACCGCGGACCCCACAAAATCTTCGATGCTTACCTATACTACTGTCATACAAGATAATTGGAAGCCAACATACTATTTCAACAACGTCGAGCAAGCAGATCTAACAGAAGCGACAATGGAGCACCTACTCAATAGCGGCACTCTCGCTCCTAACGTTGTAGCATACGACAATTCTCTAAGAGCAGGCAACGCGCCAGTTAAAATAGTTAGCATCATCGATGGGCAAGAAACTCAAGTACTTCCGCATAAAGATGGCAACGGCAAAGATCTCGTTTTCACGGCATCGCAGTATCCACTCAAAGTTGATGGCACAGGCAAACCATATGCTGATGCGGAAATCATGGCCATCGTGGCAGAACTTGGCAATCAAGTAGGTACTCACAAATTATCGTATTACGCATCTCAGTGGCAAGGATATAACGCAGCATCAAATGGTGACCACTCAGAATTTTTCCTTACAGTCAACGTTGTTACAACTCTCGATGCCGATGCGCCAATTATATCTGAGCCAGAAAAACTCGCGTATACCGTCGAGCACGGCGCAGCGTTCACGATGCCGGTCGCTCCAACAGCCACTGATGCGCAAGACGGTCCAGTAGATGTTATAACGAAAGTTCAAGCTCCAGATGGAACAATTTCCGATTTTGTTGATACGCAAAAATCTGGCGAGCACAAGATCATCTACTCGGCAACAGATGCGGCTGGCAATAAAGCTAAAGTGAAAATAGTTACCGTTACAGTTAATCCCGGAGCATCCACAGGTCCAGTCATTTCATACGGTGGTGATACAAGCGAATCTATCGCAGTAAGCATGGATACCGGCTACTCCGTGCTTGAATCTATAACAGCTACAGAAGGTTCAACTATCACATATGATGTCGATAGCAGCAATGCAGAATCAACATATACAAAAGCTGCACTCGACGCAGATGTTGAAGCCTTAGGTGCTGGTGAACACACGATAACCATCACCGCTACAAACGAAACAGACAATTTAACAGACGAGTTAACCATCACTTTAACTGTAGCAGATCCAACTATTTTATACGGTGAAGCAGATTATACAGGTTCTTCGAATAACATATATTTAAACGCCGAGGCAAAAACACTCGAAGAAATTACAACAACTAGTAATAACGAGTTAACATTTTCGATAGACGGTAGCGCAAAGATAACTTACACAGATGCGGCCTTAAGAACAGAGATTGCCAAATTACCTGACTCGATTGACTCGAGTATGCCATATGCTATAGTTTTCTCTACAGGAGCAACTGGATTTGATTTCACATTAAACGTCACAGTAGATAACACTCCTCCGGTAATCACCGTAACTGATGAGCTAGGCGCAACGGTCACAAATTTTGAAATAGAAGTTATGACCGATGACCAAACAATAGGCTCATACACATTTACTGTAGAAGATGCCAACCCAAATGAGACAGCAAGTCTAACTACTACAGAAACAATCACCAAAGACGGCGCTAACTTCGGCGATGGTATAGCGATGGTCACATACGAAGCCGGCGAATATGTAATTACTTCCAGCTACACAGATGCAGCAGGAAATATTACCGCAGTAAATCTCAATGTCACCGTAGTTGGAGATACAGAGGCTCCGGTCATCACAGTTCCAGCGGTTTTGGAATATAAGGTTGCAGTAGGTGATTCAAGCTTTATCGTGCCTATAGCTCCGGGAGTGACCGACAATAAAGATGGAGTTTTAATCGCAACAGAAACTATTGAAGGGCCAGATGGTGCCACTGGGTTTGATGTTAGCATACCAGGTGTATACAAATTCACATACACGGCATCTGACGCGGCAGGAAATGAAGCAATCCCGGTGGTAATAACTATCACGGTAACAGATGAACTTGTTCTCAGTGTAACAGCTGATGCGCATGTATATACTCAAGATGCAAGTATCAGATTTATCATTGGCTCTGAGATTCCATATCTATCACACAACGTAACAGGTACTGGCTTCGAGGATGCGGCAGTAACTATTAAAGTAAATGGTACAGATACAGATTCAGATTCATTATCCACCGCTCTCACAGAGGCCTTAGCGTCAGCGGGCAATCACACAGTTGCGTATTATGTAAACGGAACACTTACTCTCACTCTCACATTTGCAGCAGAAGCCAACACTCCTCCGATCATAACGGTCACATATGATGGTAATTCATACACAGCTGATGTGAATAATTCAGATGTGCTTACAGATGAGATCATAATCGCCGAAGGGTCAGGAGCGCTAATTGAATATGAGGTCACAGACAACGGTGATCCTGTATCTATTGAAACAATGATAAACTCCTCTGATGGCGGGATGGGTACTACATTAGACGACTTGCATAGTTTCCCTGGCACATACTCTATCAAATTCACAGCAACGGACGCGACTGATTTGACAACAACTACCACAATTACAGCCAATGTCATAGTAGTAGCGAAGCCTATATTGCAAATTGATAACGTGGAAGCAAAAGATGTTGAGCACATAACACTTCAGAGAAGTGGATCTGCTGAAGATTATACCTTATATACCGATGCGTTTTCGTCGACAATCACGACAGCGGCTGGAACTGAGGTCATTACAGTTACCCTCGACGGGACTGAATATGGTTCTTATGATCCGTCATTATGGGATTCATTTACTATAGATGATACCAACGCGCTAGGATTAATGAATACCTTTGTCTTCAGTGCAGCAAGTTCTTATATTCCAGAACTTACCGACAGCTTTACGTTAAAAGTCAAAGTGAATTTATTACCGACGATAACTTTCCCTACTGCGCAAGATGATGGTTCAGGAACATTGTCGGCCACTATTGCAGCAGGCGAAACAATAGGAGTAAACATAGAAGATGCGAATGACGATAATTTGGCTATTACCTATAGCATAGATGATTCGTCAGGTGGAATAATCGCCTCTGAAGAAACATTTACCCAAGAAGATTTCGACGAAGATATTAAAAATCTTACTGACGATATGTATACAGTAACGATCTCGGCCATAGATGATCCTGATGCTATGAATACAGCAACGGCTAGTTTAGCATTGACAGTAGGAACTGGCGTAGCCGAATAGATTAGATAAAGAAAAACGCAAAGTATATGCTATACCCACATACCGAAGATAAATAATTTTTGAGGGGACACTCGATGCCCCTCATTTTTTATGCCATGGGTTAAGTAGATAAGACAAGATAAGAGGAAATACATATGAGAGATTAAGAAGTTGCTATAATAGATCAGCAGCAGTCAAGATGATTGCTCTGACATATCAAATTAAAAGGAGTAATTAAGCTATGTTAATGAACACATATCCAAAATCAGATGTTACGTTTACCAGAGGCGATGGTAGTTTCGTATATAGCGATAAAGGCGAAGTATATCTAGATTTTACCAGCGGAATAGGCGTAAACTCTTTGGGGTACAACAATCCGACTATCACCAAGGCTCTTGTTTCGGGAGCTTCTTTAATGCATTTATCCAATTTGTATGATACGGCGCAAGATAGAAATTTGGCGCAGCTTCTTATAGCCAAGATGGGGCTAAAATCTGTCTTCTTCGCTAACAGCGGTGCCGAGGCAAATGAAGGCGCTATTAAATTGGCGCGAAAATATAGCTACGACAAATACGGTCAAGGGCGCCACGAAATTATAACTTTGCGAAATTCATTTCATGGCAGAACGATCACGACGCTTAGCGCCACAGGTCAAGATAAATTTCATAAATATTTTACGCCGTTCACAGATGGCTTTTCTTACGTACCAGCAAATGATATCGAGGCGCTACTTCAAGCTGCAACGGATCGAACTTGTGCAATAATGATAGAGTTAGTCCAAGGCGAAGGCGGAGTATTGCCACTCGACAGAAAATATGTAAAAGAGTTGGCGGAATTTTGCAGGAATGAAGACGTTCTACTTATAGTAGATGAAGTACAAACCGGAGTTGGCCGTTGCGCTACATTTTGCGCCTACGAACAATACGGAATACTTCCAGATATCGTGACGTTGGCAAAAGGATTGGGCGGAGGAATTCCGATAGGCGCGATAGTATCTGGAGCGAAATGCGAGTTCACATTTGGAGTAGGAGATCATGGGTCTACATTTGGAGGAAATCCGTTAGCCTGCCGTGTCGCGAGTGCGGTAGTTGGCACCATGGAGAAAAGCTTCCTGGAGGGAATTTATGACAAAGGGGACTATATCGTAAAAACTCTCAAACAGATGCATAGCCCTCATATCAAAGAAGTGCGAGGCTTGGGGCTAATGATAGGAATAGAGCTCAGCGATCTATCTGCCATAGACGTGCGAGCGAGATGTCAAGACAACAACCTACTAGTGCTAACAGCGGGCACAAACACCATAAGGCTGCTACCGCCATTGACTATATCGCTATCAGAAATACGAGAAGGGCTTGCTATATTGCAACAAATAATATAAACTGTATCTGCTCCAGCGATGGCGATTATTTCAGTGGCAGATCATGCCCCCGCTATCGAATTTTTGTTGGTTTTATTTTTATATTAAAGGAGACGTTTTATGAAAAATTTATTTAAGATTTTGGATTTGTCCTCGGCTCAAATTACCGAAATTTTAGACTCTGCTGATGAACTGAAACTTCTGAGAAAAAAGGGCATCTTTAGCGATGCTTTGCGCAACAAAAAAATTGGTATGATTTTCGAAAAGGCTTCGACCAGAACTCGCATCTCTTTTGAGGTCGGTATCTCTGAACTGGGCGGAACGCCTCTCTTTTTATCTGGCTCTGATTTGCAGATCGGTCGCGGCGAACCTCTTAAGGATACTGCTCGTGTTTTGGCACGCTATCTCGATGGCATTATGATTCGCACTTTTACTCAGGCGACTGTTGAGGATTTGGCCAAGTATTCTGGTCTCCCAGTTATTAATGGCCTTACGGATCTTGCGCATCCTTGCCAAGTTTTGGCAGATCTTATGACTATTCGTGAATTTAAAGGATCGCTGGAGGGCTTAAAGCTCGTTTTTATCGGTGACGGAAACAATATGTGTAACAGTCTGGTTGTTGGGGGTCTAAAAATGGGCATGCAGGTTTCTATCGCTGTTGCTCCTGGCTATGAGCCGTCACGCACTATTCTGTCTTTTGCGGCGACCTACGGAAACCAGTTTAAGATAACGTATCGACCGGAGGAAGCTATATGCGGAGCTGATGTAGTAATTACCGATGTATGGACCAGTATGGGGCAGGAGGCCGAGGCCGCTGCAAGGTTGAAGGCTTTTAGTGGATTTTGTTTGACCAAGGAATTGTTATCAGCAGCTAATGATGATTATATGGTTTTGCACTGCTTGCCAGCGCACCGAGAAGAAGAAATTTCAGAAGAGGTCTTTGAAGAGAATGCGAAATATATTTTTGAAGAGGCAGAAAATCGATTACACGTACAGAAGGCTGTAATGCTTAAAGTTTTTGCTTAGCTTTAAAAAAGGAAAAGTAAGGAAAAGAAAGGAAAAGAAAGGAAAGGAAGAGGGGATCCGATTGCTTGGTCCTCTCTTTTTTTTCGGGTTCGACTAAACTTCATTAGCCACATATTTAACATCTAGTTCGTCTATCGCATCATCGGCCTGTTGTCTAGCCAAGTGGCGTTCCTTGCGCTTGCGTAAATACAATAAGCTGTTACATGGAACTAAGAATAATATTGCGCAACCATATACATATACTGCCTCCCAAAACCAATGAGCATAAACATGGCTCTGCTCGATGACAAAAATAAGTGTAATGAAGTTTAAGCAATTGAGAATTACTATAAACCAGTGGTCTACTTGCTTTGAATTTTGTCTAAATAATAGCAATTGGATCAATATCGGCAACATAGCCAGTATCAATGTATACAAATATGAGTCGAAAATTCCATAGATAATCGTTAACATTGTGTCGATACTTTGCATATAAACTCCTCCTTTAATAAAAATTTTGCAGATATATCATGATTATATTCACACAGTAATTAATTATGCCAGTTACAGCAGAAGAACTTCGCTCCCTCTCTTTTTTATCATACTATGCGACAAAGACGAAATTCGCTACTATATTTGCTACCCACTTCGCTTCAACCCCTTATTTTACCAGTGTACAGGCTGCTAACATTCAAACTAATTTGTGACGATATAATTCATAGAGTCCTTTTGCCAATATAAAATATTTGAATAAAGTATAATTTCTTTTGATATATAGTATAAATTATTATAAATTATCCATTTGAGAGGAGCATTATTATGAAAAAACGAGTTATATCTGCGATGCTTTCTGCTACAACATTATTCGGTCAACTACCTATCACAGCGATGGAGTTTGACGATATCGATGCGTTTGTATTCGACGACTTTGGTGCCGATTTGGAGGCTGATTGGGAAGCCGATTTATATGCAGATGAACTAATATTCGAAGTATTTGAAGAGTCTACAGATGAGATGTATGAATCCTATATTGATGATAACGATAGCTATGATGCTTATGAAGATTTTTACGAAGATACTTACATCGAAGATTTTTACGAAGATGCTTACACCGAAGATTCCTACGATAGTGCTTATACCGAAGATTCCTACGATGATACTTACACCGAAAATTCCGATGATAATACTTACATCGAAAATTCTGCTACCCAAAAAGATGACGAAGACGAATTTTCTGGCGGTGCGTACAACCCGTTCACCGATGAATTTGAAGTATATCTTCCGACTGTTGTTGACCCGGACACCGGAATTCATTCTGCTGTTAGCATAGAAGAAGTGATTGACACCCCCCCTGTGGCCGTTACTGTCGACCGCTCTAAGTTTGATGCCCTGGAAAATGCGATCAACGAAGCCCTTAATATTTCCGATGATTATATGGTTACCGATATTGCTAAGATGCACATTCCATCAGGTATAAAATTTATTGCCACTGCCGGTATGAACACTTTTAATGCTGCTATCAGGACGGCTCAGGCCGCTCTTTCTGCTGCAGAAGCTAAGCTCAACGATCCGCTCACCGTTCCAACTGCTGGCGACGGTCTTGAACTCGCAACAACTGCCCTCGTAACGCACAGGTGATTTTTGTTAAGGCGCTTCAAACTGGAACCTACATTAGTACTTTCGAATTGCTTCAAGTTATTTCTACAGCCGATCAAGCTACAGATGGTGTTGTGAAAAATGATGATGATGTTGACGAAGTAGCGTATTTGACTAAATTTACTTCTGCATCGAATTTCGATGATTTGGACAACGGCTATAGATGCGGCAAGAACCTTCATTGAAGACGCGAAGGTTACAGCTCAAACCGAAGCCGAAGTGACTACCGCGGTCAACACGCTCAAGACTGTTATTAATAATTTTAACGCTAGCATAAAAGTGGGAACCAAGCTTGATCTAACTGCTCTGGACACGACTATAGCTGATGCTACCACTGCGAAAATTTCAAATGTAGCGGCTGATGCTAACGACTTCGGTGTTATCAGCTCGCTTAAGGATGGTGATAAATACGTCCTTCAAGATACTCAAGATGCTTTTACTGCGGCAATAGACGAGGCCACCGATGCGAAAACTAAGTTTGAATCACTTGCGGGAGCTCCAGAGCATGTAGCAGCTATTGCTCAGGCTACTCAGAATTTAAAAGTAGCTACTGAACTATATAAATCTCAGATACTTACTCACAAGGAACTTACTCCGGAGTATGTAAATAAATTAAACGACGCTATCATTACGGCAGAGGCTGAACTAGCTGCGGTTGACCGTGTTACAGATGATGCACCAGACACGATCCCTCGACGAAACGCTGGTTTCTACTGCTGTCAGCCAAGCTCTTGAGGATGCTATCGCCAAAGCAAAGATTATTCAGGCTCAACCAATCAACGACATTGCACTTCAACTGGCCACTATAGAGCTGAACAACGCTGTTGCTACTTTCAAAGCTTCGATCGTCAAAGGCACTGAGCTAGATATTACGGCATTAGAGACCACTATCACTGCTGCTGCTAATTTGCTAAAAGGCGATTACGAGACAACAAATCAGCCTGCCGAAGAAGTGGATGCAGGTCAAAAGTTCACTACATCGGATTCAGAGAATGATTTGGAGGATGCTATCGATGTTGCCGAAGACGCCGCCAAAACTGTGGATTCTGTAGAGGCCCTCAACGCGGCGATCGGTGTACTAACGGCTGCGATGAAAAAATTTGAGGCTAGCATGATGATGGGCACTTTTGTCGATGTATCACGACTCGTTGACGATATCGAAGACGCGCGTCAAAAACCTGACGGAATTCTAGTTAAAGATCTGACAGCTGATCAAGTTTCTTCTGAGTTCGAATTTGTTACCTCTAATGATCTAAATACATTTTTGGAGGCGATTATCACCGCTGAGTCTGTTGCAGCGCAATATAGCTCCAAAGCATTTATCGAACAGGAGATCGCTAAACTCTCTGACCCAGGCCGATGCATCTGATGAGTTTGATACAATTATTGATGATGCACGAACGACTTTGGAGAGCGCGGTTGATGCGTTTGACGATGCCGTAACACGAGGAAAGCTGCGAGAAGTTTTAACGCTCAACGATTTGATCGCCATTTTGAATATAGCGTCTGCTGCTATCAAAAATGTGTTGCCTCTCGATAACGATGCCTCACCTTCCAGCATTGCGAAAGGAACTCGCTTTGCTCCGGCTCAGGCTGTCGAAGATTTTAAAGATGTTATTGATCCTATCGCTGAAAAAGTACATTCCAGTAGATTGTCTTCTTCCAAAATTACAGACTATATTTTTGACCTCGAAATCGCAACCGCCGAGTTTATGGCCGTCGTTCAAGTCGGTATGGGCGCACCGGTTGATACTTCGGTTTTGCTCGCGACTATTGATAAAGCTTTGAATGTGAAGGTCGGCGTATATGCTATAACCCCAAATCCGTCTAAAGATCAGATCAGCGCGGGGGTTGTTAAAGCTAGTTCTGCCAAAGATATCCATGTGGATATGCTATTTGTTGATCTCGATGTTATGGAAGATCTCGACCATGCTATTGAAATAGCGTCCGAGCATGCTGCTGCGCCATATAATATTACTGCCGTTGAAGATGCGATCGCAGAGTTGGAAGATAGCATTTGGGAATTTGAACGAGAAATACAGTCGGGCGAGAAGGAAGATCTTGTGGAGACGGCCGATTTACGCCATATTATCGACTCCGTTGCGACAGAAATGAGCCACACTATCGCATCTGATTTGTATGCCTACAATATCGCCGATACTGTCAACTTTATGTCGCTTAAAGATTATAATTTTGTAACATCAGCTCTGGGTAAAGCGTACGAAATATTGGCGGAGGCTGAGTATCCATCCGATCCCGATTTGGATATCGAGGAGATGATAGATGAGGCCATATACACATTGGAAAATATTTACGATGAAGTTAATGTCAAACAAGGTGAAATCGACGTCGCTGATATAGTGGATTTGATCGAAGAGGCAATGCAAATTGATGTGCTAGTGATATCAGATGGCCAAGGTGAAAGCGATGTGCCTCCTGGTGTAGAAGCCGTAAATCTAAATTCGTGGCTAACTTTTAGTAAAGCGCTTTCTGCTGCGCAATCGGCTCTCGATGCCGTACTGTATCCGCCGAATGTTGAAGATGAAGACGATCCAGCATTATTGGAGCAAACTGATATCGACGTTTTCGCAACTGATTTACAAACTCAATTAGACGATTTAAATTCAGGTATTTTGGAAGGAGCCGCTCTCAGTGGTGATGATATAGAAGACCTACTAGATGATGCATACGACTTAAAGGATTCGTTAATAGGCTCCAATTTAGCTGCAGATAAAATTACAAAGGGTCAGTCGTTTGTATCGGAAGATGATTTCAATAGTCTGCTAGCAGCAATAGCGGTGGCCGAAACAGTTGCCGATGATGTTCGAGATAACAGTATAAGCGACAATGAGCATACTGCCGCGGTTAACGCCTTACAAAGCACAATAACTAATATCAAGACAACTCAGGCAGAGGGAACGCTTCAAAACTCTAGACAGTATCAAGAGTTAATAGATGCTATTGCGTCGGCTTATGAGACACTAGGAAATGTTGAAGTATATCCTGATGGTACCAAGGAGGATGATGTAGCTGAAGGGTTGAAATTTATCTCGAAAACAGATAAAGACTGGTTTACCGGTGAAATTACTACGGCAGAAGGTATAGCCAAAGACTCTGCAAGTGAGGATGATGATCTCGAAGATGCGAAGGACGACTTAGATAAGACCATACGAGATTTTGATCGGGTAATAGAAACAGGATCAAACGACACGCTGCCTGCTATCACCAAAACTATAGCAGATGCAAGGACCGCCATGCGAGGCATACAAGTCACGGACTATAGCAAGGAAACCAGCCAAATCGAATACGGCATCCAATACGCTTCTCAGGCAGACGTCAACTCACTTCTTGCTGCTATCACAAAAGCTGAAATCAACGAAGATGTACGCGACCTGGAAGATGCAATAGACCTGTTCAAATCGACCATCAAAACTGGAACATACATCAACACAGACTCATTAACGAGCGCAATCGCAAGCGCCGTCACATTGCTCAGCGATGTTGCAATATTCGATGACGACACCGACGTTGAATCCGTAGATCGAGGTCATCGGTTTACCACGCAATCCGAGAAGGATGACCTACTAGATGCTATAGACACGGCGCAGAATACTTCCATCGACGAACCTCGCGACCTCGACAATACGCTCGAAGATTTAGCCGATGCGGTCAACAATTTTAAGGATAGCATCCAGGTCGGCGTCTTTGTTGATACCATCGCCATAAAAGAAAAAATCGACTCCGCTTGGAATCTTTCTCGCTCCATTGCCGTAAATGATAACCCTCAAGATGATATCTCGGCCTCAATTTTTTATGTAACATCAACTGACTTGGGGACGCTTTTATCGGCAATTGTGGATGCCACAACAACGGCAAATAGTAGCTCCTCGACCGCTGACGATCTAATACTCGCTGAATCAGCTCTTTCCAGCGCGATGGAAACGTTCAATCAGGCTGTTAAACATGGAAAACGTTCCCAGGAATTGGATGCGCAACCACTTATCGACGAAATCTCACGCGGACGTACTTTGCTCCGAACAACAGTAGAATCTGACGATGGATCGGGCGTATCGAAATGGCATTTTTATGCAAGCAACGAGGATATTGCCGATTTCTCCGAAGCACTTCTAAAAGCTGAAGCGGCACGGGAAAAAGCAAAGTATGAGTCCGAAATCACTATAGCGGCGACCGAAATGCGAGAAGCAAATGATGATTTTAATGACGCCAGATCTCCAGGATCCGAAATAATAATCCCCGATGCGATGGCCAACGTATTGAATATCGCAAAAGGGCTAGTTGCTGCGTGTGCCGACGATCTTGCTTCACTTACACCGGCAAAATATATACTGAAGACAGATGATACAGCCATCGAAGTTCCTCAAGGAGTCCAGTTTGTATCGATGGGCGCATTCAATGCTTTGGAGACTGCTCTACTTACCGCAGACGGTATAGTTGGTACATCATCCGCATTAGCAGAAGTCGAGGCCGGCGTCGCTCCATTGCAACTGGCGATCAATGATTTTCAGTCTCGCATAGCTGTCGGAATTAAAATCACTCCGATCGACACTGCTGCCCTAGAAACTGCGATAACAAACGCCGAAGATGCAAAATTTGGAATTGCCGTAAGCACCGCAAACAAAACAGCTATGGAAGACGGCGTTCAATTCGTTCACCCAACAGCACTCGAGGCGCTTAATTTTGCATTAGCAAGGGCCATGGAAACTCTCATCGATGCGCTCACGGCTCCGCCATCGCAACAGGGCATTTTACCTGCCCTCGTTCAGCAACGAACCACAGATCTAGAAACCGCAACCACCACTTTCGCAGATGCGATACAAACTGGTTCACTGGCCGACATGAGTGAATTGCGAGACAAAATCGATGATGCGAAGAGGGCACGACTATACAAAGATGGAGATCTAACGAATGGCAAAATACACGTGTTTGAAAAGGATCCGCTATTTACAGATGCCGACCCAACATCTGATGTTAGGGGAACTGATACAGTAGACGAGGGAGTTCATTATGTATCGCCAAGCATTGCCGAAAAACTCGACTTTGCTATTACGCAGGCAGAATCTATCGCGTATCCAGCGAGCGGCAGATCAGCAACGAGCAATCAGAGCGACGCATATGCAATAACTACCGAAAATGTCGATACAGCTGTCGATACAGACGCTAGAGTTGCACAACTCAGAGACAAAATCACGACACTCGAAACGCCTATCCAATCCGCTGCTAAAGCCGTGGCGATCTCCGACACTCCAGCAACTGAGATTCTGGATAACGCTATCACTGAATTTAACGCCGCCGTCAAAACAGGAACTGCGACAAAAGCTGATGTAGACGCCGAACTTACTGAATCAAGAGGCGCAATTGCAAAGGACAATTTGGTATCCACAGATCGCGACCCTGCAACACTAGATAGTCGACTCGAAATTATCGATACTGCGGCATTCGAACATTTTAAAAGCTTTCTAGAACAGTTTGCTTCGTTTGACGATCAGCCAGATGATCCTTTCGATGTGGCACGCGCGCTTCGCGATATTCCTGTCGAACATGATAAATTCCGGCTCACAATTACAAATGGGCAAATCGATACTGAGCCTTTACGAAATCTTTTGGATGCCGTTAAAATTCCGTATGATGATATAGATTGGTCAACAGATCAGCTCGACACTAGCAAAATTATCAAGATTTTAACAGTCGATGATGCGCAAGATGTTGATGAGAACGTTAAATATATTTCGCAAGACAATGCCGATGACGCGAAGGTGGCTATCAAAGATGCTGAAGAGTTGCTTATAGATGTGGCCCTCGGCAAAGACCTTTCGGCTATCGTGGCAGTATCTACTAGCGGCGCCAACGTTGCGACCACTATGGCAGCCACCGAGACGCATCGTGATTTGGCCGATGTCACTGTCAGATTACAAACTGCTCAAGATCTTTTATCAACCCCGCTGACAGGATCTGCCAAAGTCGGCGCAGATAGTGATACCGTTGCTGTAGATGGCGCCACTTTGAAAGCATTGGTAAATTTTGCAAAAGACGAATCTAAGGATGCATTGATTTTAGACCTACTAGCTGCGAATGTTCACATGGGTGTTAAATATTTTGTATCAGATGCGGAGTCCAAATTATTTAAAGAGGCTCTTGAGTCTGCAGAGAGTTTTAGTGACGACGCTGCCGATCCTGTTGATACAGCCAGAGAAATCGCAAATTTACGAGATGCTCTACAGATTATACAAACCGGAGCTATGAAAATCCCCGCGTATAAAGAAAACTTGGTAGCGGACGTAAAGGAGGCGCAGGAACTTTTAGGGGCCATCAGTACTACGGCGAACGATTTGTATTGGGCCGAGTCAACCGCTATCGATGCCTTCAAAGCGGAAATCGAACAGGCCGAGTTGGCGATCAACACCGCGGTCTCTAACGAGGAGATGGAAGCTGCGGTATTGGCTCTCGAAGACGCCATCATTGCGATGACCCCACACATCCGATGGAACGCCGCGGGACATGGACTAACTATAGCAGATGTTCACTCGCTCGCTCACTACCATGTTGATGAGGCAATTGAAGATTTTGAGGTAGAGACGACTGATGACGGGTCCGAGATATCGGTTCCTATTGGCACATCGGCATTTTCTTTCGTATTATTATCTGATGCTGCGGGAACAAAGACTACCGTTGTCCCTACTTCTGGCATATTGCCAATAGCAAATATTGGTAGCCGCAGCGCCCTCGACGAAGCATTGAGCAATGCCGCGAAAGAGACTGTAACAATCAGTGTCGATACGGGAGGCATCGATATCAAACCAGTGGCCGTTCCTAGTGGTGCTGCTACTGCCAAGTCAGCATACAAAATTTCTATACCTAGCGTGGAAGCATTGAGCGGGAAAAAGTCGTTCTCGATTATCATCAGCTATAAAGCCACCGACGATGGACCTGCGATAGCGAGAAAGTGGACGTTCAAAATTAAGGAGACGGAAGCTTCCGCAGATGCGGCGCAGGATAGACTCGACGATGCCGAAGCTGTTATTGCCAATGCGAAAGTAATTGGTTCTGACACTGGTGGCGCCGTAAAAGCGAGTGAGGTAGCAACAGGTATAAAATTTATTAGTCCAGCCGCTATGATAGAGTTGCGCAACGCAATGAAGGTGATAGAGCTCGGCGGGGATTCTAAAGCTGAGATCAAGCGATTGACCAAGGCCATAGATGCTGTAAAGTCGGGTAAAAAAGATGGCGGGACAACAATTAATACGGATTTGGAGGCAGCAATAGCCTATGCACATGAGCTACTTGACACTAGCGTTCCGTCTGCCAATTCGGGGAACGAAGACCTTGACGGTGAGGATGTTACAGGCAACTGGTTTGCGGCGGCAGACCGCGACGCTGCAGATGAAACGCGATTGGCTCTCTACGAAGCTATCGGTATTGCAAATCGCAAAATGTATTCTGGTAGCGGATCTTTGGGTACAGCAGATTTAGCAGATACAGCAGGAACTGATGGGAATCCAGAACCAAACGATGTAGCCGATGTAGTAGATGCTTTAGTGAATGCCACAGACGAATTTGTAGATTTGCTATTCGTCGACAACAAGCCGGTAGATTTGGAGGAGTTGGATGTAGCCGTGGACATTCTAACTTCAGCTGGAGATCCTATGCCAGGCGCTACGTACAAAAATGACGATGATCCGGCGAAAGTCGATGTGCGAGATTTTATTACTATAGGCGTACCATCGGGGTTGGATAGCATGAAGTTACGGCTGACTCCGCAAACGGGAGTTATTACTATAGCCGATGGAACTGGCATGACTAATACAACATTAGTAAGCGCTACTCAGGTTGGTGATGCGACAATGATTGATGCGTCGTGGGATGCGAGCACTAAAAATCCATATTTTACCATCAAACTTAGTGCTAGCGCGAACCCGGCCGTCAATAACTATATGAGAGTCAACATTTCCAGTGCAGCTACGATCGGCTCGCTTAAGGAAGTGTTAGCTCACACCGAGGCGGCGCTTGCGGATATTATTATAATGGAGGATAGTACACCGGCAGATTATATAATAGTAGGCACCAACTTTATGACGGTCGAAGAATATATAAAGGCATCCCGAGCCATTGTCGATGCGAAAGAAATTATAGACGCTCATACAGATGATACAGATGAGCTTGATATTCCTGATGAAATAGATGTTTTGGAAGCATTAACTACTGCTGTAAACGAAATTCAAATAGGAACAGGAGTAGCGGCTGGGTTGGATGGCGATCAGACTGCAGAAGTCACGGCTCTCAAAGATCTTATTGCAGAGGCGGAGGCGTTGGCGTATCACAGCACTGTAGCCAATAGTGAGGTTGTAGATCATGATGATGAAGCGGAAGATTTGAATAAAGAAACTATCGTGGATAAGTATTGGGTATTGAAGAATCCGGGTACTGCAGCTGATCATTTCGAGGTAACTACCGTCAAAGACTTTTTGGAAGCCAGAGCAGAGGCGAACACCATCGCCTATGATGCAAATCCATTTAAAACGAAAACAACGGTAGAAGAGGCCAAGAACAAGTTAACTGGTGAGTATAACGACTACGTAGATGAATTATATTGGGAAGAGGATGATGATGAAGTTGACTACTCTATAGACTTGGGAGCTTTTGTTGCAGATGGTTCAATCGCTGCAACTGCTTCAGTACCTGATAATATAGTTACAATAACGGATGCGTTCGGCGCTACTATATCAGATGCTACTGCGACATGGGGAACTGACGACGGAAAAATTACTATTACAGTACCAGCGGGCACAACGAAGTTTAATGCTAAATTCACAGCGATGGACACGCAAACTCCTACACCTGAGGAGGCACTAGGAATATATGTAGGGTATCAGATCGGTGATGACGGTAAAGAAGATATGGCGCTAAGTGCGATCGATGTTCCTATCGTTATAAGCGATTTGGTGAACAATGAATTCTCCGTAACAGTTTATCACGATTTCAATGGAGCTATCGAAAAAGCATCACGCTCCGTTCCTAACAAACCGACCATCTCCAAAACTTACACTGTCGAGGTTAAAGAAAAAGAGGCCGATTTAAAAGTTGAAGATTTAGAAGATCGACTAGAGTATGTGAGAGAAATTATTAAGAAACCTAAACCTACATTTGTAATTCTTAGCGATGGAGTAGTCGCGGAAGACGTGCATAACGACCGCCAATTTATCTCCGTTACTGGCTGGATGGAGCTCGAGGCCGCCATTAATCAGGCTGTAAAAACACTGTCGTCTTCTCCTACAGATCCAGCTGATATAAAGAGCGCGATCCAAGCACTATCTGCAGCTATCGAGAAAGTTGCTGCCGGCGAAATGGTAAAACCTTCCACTACTATTACCGATGCAAAGTATCTCGAACCTATAGAGAATGCATTAATTTTGGCAGAAGCAACTCGCAAAGATGACGAGGAAGCTAAAA
This sequence comes from Candidatus Epulonipiscium viviparus, assembly GCF_030708075.1. GTDB lineage: Bacteria > Bacillota > Clostridia > Lachnospirales > Cellulosilyticaceae > Epulonipiscioides > Epulonipiscioides viviparus. The sequence goes on from NZ_CP117982.1 coordinate 3,269,464, forward strand.
TAGGAACCGCAACTGGGGACGCAGATTACTATTGGGCAACCGAGGCGGCACAGCAAGCTTTCCATGAAGCCATCGCGGTCGCGAACACTGTTATTTATACAGCCGAAAACAACCCTTCCAATGTGGAGATCGAGGCCGCTATTACTAATTTAGCCGATGCTCAAGCGACGTTCGTAAAAGCGCTCCATTGGGATGAAGGTACTCCGCCGACAGCTATGGACGAAGCCAGCTTACCATTTAATGAAATCAAAAATGACCCGACTGATAGCATCAAGGACTTTTCGGCGGCGGATACTAATAACGACATCAAAACTTTTGACTATGAGATTATAGGTACGACGAACAGCTTTGGTCCTGCAGATCTTGCAAATCCTGAAAATTCGTATGCATTGATAAGCGAAACAGTTCACAGAATTACGGTGCCTCTGGGTACTAAAAAGTTCAAAATTAATTTAAAGATGAATTTTACTCCAGACACCACTCCTGCCCCCGATATGAATGTTAGATTATCAGACAATAACAATAATCCTGCGGGTGAGAATTATTACGCAGAGTATAATCTTACAAGTATAAGCGGTGCCCCAATTACTCCTTCAGCTACTATCACTGATGATCCAACATATTCGATTACCGTAGGAATGCCTGCGAGCGGCAATCCTGACGAGCGAAATGGTAAATTTAAGATGTGGGTATCACATGATTTAGCACCTGTACCAGTTTTGGATGCTGATACTGGCGATGTGGATCCTACCAAAATAGAAGAAGCGATGATATTCGAAATTATTGTTGACGACACCGTATCGCTGGAGGATGTGCAAAAGCTTATAGAGGAAATCGAAGCCTTGATGTGGAATAAAAGCACCTCACCTGCCGAAAACATATTGGTCGTGTTACCAAATACGTATACCGGGTCTGAGAAAAAGCCGATAGAGGCGGCAAATTATAGTTCTGCTTATAATTATATCCAAGCATGGGATAAGATTACGTTGACCAACACCCTGCGAGAAGCGAAAGCGTTGGATAATACTTCCAGTATGGGAGATATTAAGGAGTCGGTAGAGAAATTGACAGCAGCATTAGCCACCATTGTCGCCGGAACTAATGCCGCAGATATTTCAACGGATACCGAAACAACAGATATCATTAGCAAGGTTGATGACGCGCAGGCGATAATCGATCAAATTATTGAGGTTAGAGCTGAGATTGATGGGAAAAATGTTGGGCGAGAAGTATATTGGTATGTACGCGACGATACAGTGGCGCCTAATGATCTTAGAGCCGATGGAAATAGAACCAGCACACCCAGCGACGCTCCTTTAGTCAGGGAAGATGGAATTGACGATTCACTACAATTACTGTACATGGCGATGGGTGCCCTCAATAATATAATTTACTCAACGGATACCCTGATATCGTCAACGGATACCGTTAAAACTAATTTCGAAGGAGCACTAGATGCCTTCTATGAAATATTATTCTGGAATAGTAACAAAGGAAATGTCACCTCGCTCGATATTGTTGAAACACCTGATAACATCAAATTTACAGATAAGCTAGGCAGAAAGATTCCTGACATTAGCTGGGAAAGACTGCAAGACCGTTACAGTGCTATAGAGGAAAGTACGATCACTGTACCACAGGGAACATCCAATTTCTATGTAACTCTTACACCGAAAGAAGAGGTTTCGTTTGATCCTAGCACAAAGGACGACTTTAAATTTGATACTACGGACATGACTGACCCTACTACGAATATTTTGAAAAATGGAGATGCATATACAATACCTATCGGCTCCAACACTGATTTTGATGGCGACGATTATTTTAAAATCATCATGACGCATGACTTCGATAATGACGCTGGAGAATTCTCTAAAATGGAAGATCAATTGCAGTTTGATATCAAACTCGATGCTAGCACTGATTCAGATGAGTTAAAAGCCGATTTAACTGCTAGGATTAACTATGTGGAAAAAATTGTCACGAAAAGCAAGGATGGTTTAACAGATGTCGAGGCAGTAGCGCCTGCAACGGGTTCAGTAGATGTTGCTCCAACTAGTGTTCCAGATGGGATTCTATACGTAACAGCCGGGGCTCAATATAATTTAGACGTACAATTGCAAAAGGCAAAGCATTTGAATTCATCATCGGCCACTGTCCCTGTCGATGAAACTCATATCGAAGCTTTCACCAATGCCATAGAAGAATACGTGGCAGCGACGAAAGAAGGGACCGGAATCGCAGCATCAACCGACCAAGGCTTAATAGATTTAATTGAGAAATGTGAAAAATTACGAGATTCCATCGCGGCGGTGGATGCAACACCACCTGTAACCACTATTACAGAGGATACATCTGGAAAAGTTGTGGGTACTCGTTACTATGTGGAAACTGCTCAAAAGAGAGAATTTAATACAGCAATAGCGCAAGCAAATGCCGTGGTGCAAGCAGGAGGAGATGTTGCCACCGCTAAAACGGAACTAGAATTAGCCAGACGAAAAATAATCGATGAAATTGCTTGGGTTAAAACTTCGGCGACACCAGGGTCAGGGCCATTCACACTAGATATGATAGCGATAACAGCTGATGCCACTGGTACAGCAGCTGATAACTTCAAAAATGCGGCGGAATACGAGATCACCGATATTAAAGAACCAGTAGTAGATCATGATGATACTGATACTTCTACTCCAGCTAATTACACACCTACTATGACCATAACAGTACCCGTGGGGACCACCACATTCTTCGCTAAGTTTGAGGCCAAAGATCTCACTGCTTCAGGCATTGAGATAAAGTTGGTAGATAATGGAAGCGGCGATATTGCACCAGTGCCCCCTTATGGATCGACCGCTAATGGAGAAGTTACTGGTTCGAATGGTGAAGTAAAGGCCAAGATAAGTCTCGATCAATCTTCATCTTCTAACCCTGCCGAATTTGAAATAGTACTGACGCACCCTAATCCTTCTTCTGGTCGTCCTGCGATAGAGAAACGCATCGCGGTTACAGTTGAGACGGAAACTTACCCCGCCGCTGACCTCGATGCTAGATTCAATGATAGATTAGAATATATACGGGCCATGCTGACAGGTGAAGATAGCAAAGGATTCTACGTATTAAATAATGATGAGAATGCGACAGATGTAAGCAAGGATATTCGATATATAGGTGTGAGTGACTGGATGGAGTTGGAGGATCTATTGAATAACTACATTACTCCACCACCAGCTACTGGAACTGTGGCCGAGCTAGAGGATCTCACCAGGTTATCTGAGGCCATTAAGGTTGGTAAATCCAATGTATCTCCAAGTACTGGACCAGCCCTTGATGCAGCTTTAAATCGAACAATTTTACTAGCACAGGCGGTACGTAAAGATCCATCCGACGTTACTACAGCGGTAACATCAGAATACTGGGATGATGATGATGGAGCTAAACTTATTGCTCTAAACGAAGCGATCGCGGCGGCTAATACAAAAAGATATACTGGCAACTCGCTTAATATTGGTGATACTGTTATGAAGACTCTCGCTTCGGCGGAAGCTGATATGATCGAACAGATTCGCTGGGGAGCACCTACTTCTTCTTATCATCTAGGAGTAGAACAGGATATCACATTCCATACAGAAAACTCTATTAAAGACAAACTAGGTGCAGAGATGGATGATGTAATCAAGATAGACGCAGCAAATCCAGCAATAACCACTTCATATGATCCCACCAGTGGTGATTTAAATTATACAGTTGCGTACGATGTCACTATTCCTTATAAGGCGACTCCAGGTTATTCATTTGACATCGGCATTAACCCGGCCAACTTCAATGATAGTGCGACCATCACCCCTGGACCAATAACAGGAACAGGAACAGGAACAGCGATAGAAATTTCTGAGGCGACGAACGTAGTTAACCCTGATCCTAGTGCATCAGGTGGTAATCTAGTATTCGAAACATTATCAGGTACATCAGGTACATCTAAAGTTACACATAAAATTCCAGTAACTGTAACGGCAGATACTGCCAATTTAACGCTAAAATTTTCCAAAGATACCAATGATTTCACTCCACCCTACGGAACAACTGATGCCAACCCAGCGGCCATCACCAAAAAGATCGTCTATAACTTTAAAGAGGCGAAGATTTCTAGCGTAGATTCTGGCGCATTAGCAACTTTGATTGACCATGCGAAAACTTTAATGGAGAAGGATGATGTCTCGAAGGAGAATAAACTTATCACCATATCGAGCGCCGCCGACACAAAGGATATGGATAAAGATTATAATTACGTAACAGTATATGAGCGAATGGACTTAGCCAAAGCATTAGCGGAGGCTGAACAGGAACAAACTATATCAGGCGATTTCGTAGTACCGGGAATAACAGAAGCAACCGCGAAAAGAGCAACCCAAGCATATTCGGATGACATACTCCCTATAGCGACTAATGTGCCGGATGCGTATAAAAATCTTATCAGTGCAATCAAGCCTATCACCTCCGGATCCCATGCTACTGCGAAGGTACCAGATACTGGTGACGAACTAGATTTAGCAAAAGAGGTTCAAACCCTGCTGGATAGCATAGTAATTAGCCCTAATAGTACGGGAGGAACGACTTCCGCTGGAGCCGTTATAGGCGATAATCAATACTGGGTTGTATATTCTGATGATGGCGAGACTGAAGCCGGGAAGAATATAGGCACTGGTCTTGATGACAACGACCATGATGATACTATCGAACATTTGTATGACGCTTTAGCGGAAGTGAATGAAGTTTTATATGCTGATGGCACAGCTTCTGTAGATACAGATGACATAACAGCCCTAACAGAGGCAAAGAAATTAGTGATGGGCGAAATTTATTGGAAACACGGTGGTAAGAAAACTACGCTAGATGTAGCGAATAAAGATGCAGAAGGGACTGGTCCAGATTACGCCGCCACAAATCCTCATGTAGTATTTCATAGTCCAGCTGTTACAAGTAACGGGTTGGATGCAGCTGATCGTGAATTAAAGAACTTCAAATGGGGGCGTGCACAGTTAACGCTCGCCGACACCACTACAACTCCCGCATCATCAGATTCTGATTTTGATACTTCAACGATCATTATACCAGCAGGGACCACGAAATTTGATATGACACTTGAGCTTATGCCTGATGTAAAGTTAACAAAGATCGAAGTATCTACTGGTTCCCCAACTCTGACTACTACACCTACTATTACACCTACGATTCCAGCGACAGGCGAGGTAACTATATCTATAGGAAATGCTGGTACAGAGATAACCGATGAAAGCGAATTCACCGTAACGCTTGAACCAGCTACGGGCGCTTCAAATCCAAATATTACCAATACGCTTACATTTACGATCAAAACTGATGATACCCCGGAGATGGGCGACAACATGAAAGCGCTAGCTAATGACTGGATAAATAAATCTTTCTATTTTACCGACCCTACACCTACCCCTAACACTGTTAAGGATGATGTGTATTATGCAACGGTAACTGATCTAGATAACCTAAAGAAGGCGGTGAAGAATTATCCAACGGCAGTTCCACCGACTGCAACAGCTACAACTGTATCAGCATTGACGCAGGCTATCGAGGCTTATGTCGCAGCAGTGAAGAAAGGCACTAAAACTGTTGGCGTTATAACTCCTAACGACGAGCCCATTGTTATACAAACTGTTGAACTATTGAAAGAGATCGAAAAGGGAACGTACTCTTCTTCTAGTTTGATTGAAGCAGATGTAACAGCTTTGAAAGCCGAATTGGCCGTGGTTAATCAAGCATATTATACTGGGAACAAACCAGACTATACAGCACTGGAAAAAGCATACAACGATGTGGCCGCTGAGATTGGTATTACAATAACAGGTATTACATCTATAACTTCGGCATTAACAGATTCTACGGCTACGGCTGCGCCTCCAACTACGGCTACGCCTATAGGATTGGGAACTGATATGTTTACGCATACAGACGACAAGGTTGTAACAGGTACAAACCACGAGCTCACCATCACCCTACCGGAAGCATTTCGGAACGCCTCGGCTATATATCCGCTTAAAGTAGTTCTCACAACTGATGCGGATGTGACTATTGGCGGCACCGGCGTCACTGCTAAAACTATAGCGTTCACTCAAGATAACGCACAAGAGGGCGTTGACGTTACACTATCAGAGACGGGTACGGGTTCACCTCCTACGCCTACGGTCACACGTAATGTAAAGGTGAAGATAGCCTATGGTGATCCTGTAACAGGTACAGGTGATCCCACTCTCACCGCCTACACTACTGCAGTCGAGACATATGTAAATAAAGTGTTAGGGCTTGCTGCAGGCACAACTCTAGGAGACTCTCTCGCAGGTATGACTATGACAAACATAAAAGTGATAGACGGAGAGACGGAGGACAAAGTTTATAAAGGAACAAATTTTGTGAACAGATCGGAAGACACAATAATTAGAAATGCATATGATGCGGCTGATAAAACAGCTGGCACTGCTGATGAAACAAAATTAAATGCACTACTAGCAGCGCTGGCTCCGATTAAAGTTGGAAAGGGTTCTTCGTCAATCATAGTTGATGATGCCGCAACAGACGCGATCGATTACGGCGAAAAAATGCTAGCGATAGCGGCCGATGATGCTTATGAGATAACTTCTTCATCGGCATCAGCTATCGATGATCTGCGCAAAACCATAGTGACAGAGAACACAAAAATATATACCGGTACCGCCGTCGCGACCAATGTACAAAAAGCCATCAATGAAGCTCTCGTGAAATTCAGCAAAAATGTTAGATGGGACGGCTCAGCTACAGGTACTGGTGGAAGCGGTAGTGCAAGCGATGGTGCAAAAGAAGCAGGATTATCAGCAGAAATTTATAACCCTGGCGGAGTAGCAGCAATAGCTGAATCAACGACGGTGGCACCGGTAGCCGAAATGACGGCAACAGACGGCGGAGCCCTCGCTATAGCAACGGGGGTTGGAACGGTACCAATTGTCAATAGTCAGGGGGCCACAATATTTAATGCACCTGTCAAGCTAACCAAAAGTTACGATGGTTCTGATGCTACCACTGATGCAAAATACACGGGCAATGCATTCGCGATCACACTCCCTAATTTTTTTGAAGCTAGTACTAGTACAGAAATATATTTACAATTTGCGGTAGACAAGAGTGTTACCGTTAAGCATGGCACAATTGACACTAGTATAAATGTGACCGATTCTTTAACTACGACTCCAGATACAGCTACAGATACGTATTACGAAGCCGAGATAACTAAACCTACTAGCGCTAGCGAGAAAACAGTTTTCATTAAACAATCTCACCCTACGACTTCATCGACTTCGGCAGATCCTGAGATAGCGCTTACCACCAAGTATACAGCTACAGTAGATACCGCGAATAATGAAGCATTTCTGGAGATAGCAAGGAAAGTTTTACCAATATCGGCATCGTCATCGGCAGAGCTAGCCAATACATTTTTAACAGTGACGGATACTGCGGCCGCGACTCTCTCTGATGCGTTAGCCGAAATAACTGATGATTCGAGCGCTAGTGCAACTGAGCTAGCCGCTGTCCTAGACGCTATGGACACTGTTGAAACTGGAACGGGAACTGGAACTGGATCGACGACTCCAGCTTTATTACCGCAAGTAAACAAAGCATTGGAGATTGCGCATAAGCATGGGAAAGACTCTTCATCTGGAGCAAAGTATTGGGTAGATTCAGGTGTGAAGAAGACGTTTATGGAGGCTATTGCGACGGCGGTAGAATCGACATCGGCATCGGCAGATGTGACAGCTCTAACTACTGCGCAGAATACATTTTTAGGCCAATCTAAATTAAAGGGTGGCAGTGAACTCGCATTTGGAATTACAGCGGTTGACAATTTGAAGGCTGTTTTAAATACTGCTGCCGGCGGGCACACTCTAACAACTTCACTAAGTTCTTCTACAACCACCGACGGAAAGCCTACAATTATTTTTCCATCTGGAGCTGACTCGCTAAGTTTTGACATTAATGTAGAACCTGGCGGAGTTATTGAATTACAAAATTCTACTGGATCAGCTGGGTCAGCCACTTTAAGCGATAGCACGATCACAATTACTAACCCAGTAGCAGGTAGTGAGTTTGAATTAACGATATCCCGTGATGGAATTTCTCGTACGGATATACCTATTACTTTGAAAGAAGCCACTGGCACACGCTCCATCTATATCCCCGACGTGGCCCTAGCCGACGCCCTCGCAGTGGCGGGAGTGGATGTGGACGAGGAAGGCAACGCATCCGAAAGCGACATGCTAACGTTGACTTCGTTAGATGCCGATGGATACGGAATCGTGGATTTAACGGGGCTCGAGAGTGCGAAAAACCTGACATACCTCAACTTAAGCAATAATCAACTAAAGGACGTAGATGGAGCGCGAGTAACAACACCGACATTGGGCCGCAACATCAATGCGCTTGCGAAGTTACCGAAATTGGAGACATTGCTATTGGCGAATAACCCATTGATCACGGACATAAGCCCGATAGCGGGGATCTCAAACGCGCTCAAAGTTTTGGACCTAACCGGAACTACAAATATCAGCGACGGAATTGCAACGATTGGAAAATTCAGTAATTTGACAACACTGGCGGTCGATGCGCAAATGTTCGTAAACGAGATGGACGACATGATCGAAGCGATAGCCGCTGCGACAACGAAGTCGCCAGAGATAAAAGTAATAATAACCAGCGATACCATGTCGAAGGAGGAAAAGGAAACGCTAGGCGAACAGATAACCAAAACCCTCGACGATGCGATGGCAGACCTGGGAGTTGCGACACCGGAGATCGTAATACCGACAGACGAGAGCGACGACGAAAACGGCGACGAAAACAATAATGAAACCAGCGATGGCGACGCAGTTGAAATGAACGGAGTAATAGAATATTTAGGTGAGCCGAAATACGAATTTACCGAAGTGAACATGAACCAACTTAGATACGATTTCGAAAGAATGTTGGTAAGCGCGCCACCGGCGGAAAGCAAGGACGTAAATATCGAAGTGGCGATCGTCAAAGATGCCAAAGACGAGGCAAAACTAGATATAGCCAAGAGCGACGAAAATGCGTACGCGGTCACCAAAGTCAACGCGATAACCAGCGTTAGCAAATTTACCAACAGAGAAACCATCGACTGGAGCGCTCCACACGTCCTAGATATCTACACGGCCCAGGGCGAATATATAGAAAGCGCCGAAATCGCCACGCTACCACGCAATGAAGAAGGGCATAAAACGGAAGAATTTGGTAATCATGGCGTAATGGAGTTATATAGCAGGGATCTGAGAGAATCGTTCTACAAGGAGATCGAAATTTCGGTAGCTCCAGACACAACGGCGCCGGTGGTCGAATTCGTGGGAATGCCGAAACTGACATTTGATTCTGAAAGCGCCGACTCGGTAGCAATAGGCCATTACGTGCGCGACAACCTAAAAATCTCCGACAACACAGACTTTATAGACGACACCAATATCACGCTCTACTTAAGCACGGCTCCGGTGACGAACGACAATTCCATCAACGGCGTATATAAATTGAACGCCAACGTAATGGACGCAGCGGGCAACGTGACGAGAATCGAAACAGTAGAAATCGAGATAACAGACGACCCGAGCGAGGTCAGCATTCTACCAGCGGACGACTACGCCTGGACGACGTTAATCGAGACAGCAATCTGCGGAGACGCGCCACTCAACGGAAATGGAGATGCGCCACTCAACGAAAACGAGAACAAAACGCAAGCAACAACCGAAGCAATCGCGGTGGTTCAACCTAGAGTAACAATTCTGGATGGGGTAGCGAAAACAGCGATCACCCTGCGCGATACCATCACAAAGCTTGGCCGATTTATTTTGGGCAAAAACATAACCCCGAGTGTAATCGTAGAAACAGAGGCAGATGCCGTCACAGTCGAGCTTGATAGGGCAGACGTCCAGACATTGGCGAGCAGACCCGACGCATCGCTTTTGGTCAAGACAGACGCCGCCGCCGCGGTATTGGATCATGGCGACCTACTGGCGATGTTAGCAACAAGCGGAGACGCATATACGCTAGTAGTAAAAGACAATGCGAGCGGCGAGACGACCGTGGAGATATTCTTCCACAACGACCGCGGGCAAAAAATAAGGATACCAGTAACCAAAACGTCAGCGACATTGACAAATGCACCTCGATATATGTACTAAAGATGTATTTAGGGAGGCCCCTTCGAGGGTCTCTTTTTTTATACAGAAATTTCCAGAACAATTAACCCCGAATTTAAAGTTAGCGCGAAATCTACGCCAGCCAATACAAAATCTACGCCAGCCACTACAAAATCTACGTCAGCCAACATGAAATCTTCGAACATGCGAAATCTACGAAGCTATGCGAAATCTTCGAAAGCCGATGCGAAATATACGAAAGCGATGCGAAATCTACGGCAGCCAATGCAAAATCTTCGGCAGCCAATGCGAAATCTTCGAGAGCCAATGCAAAATCTGAAATCTTCGAAAGCCAACGTGAAATCTTCGAAAGCCAATGCGAAATATACGGCAGCTGATGCAAAATCTACGAAAGCCAATGCGAAATATACGGCAGACGATGCGAAATCTACGGCAACCAATGCAAAATCTTCGAAAGCCAATGCAAAATCTTCGAAAGCCAATGCAAAATCTTCGAAAGCCAATGCGAAATCTTCGAAAGCTGATGCAAAATCTACGGCAGCAAGTGAAATCTTCGAGAGCCGATGTGAAATCTTCGGCAGCCGATGCGACATCTTCGAGAGTCGATGCGAAATCTTCGAAGGCTGATGCGAAATCTACGGAAGCCAATGCGAAATCTTCGAGAGTCGATGCGAAATATACGGCAGCTGATGAGAAATCTACGGCAGTCGATGCGAAACCTTCGAGAGCCGATGCGAAATATACGAAAGCTGATGCGAAATATACGAAAGCTGATGCGAAATATACGAAAGCTGATGCGAAATATACGAAAGCTGATGCGAAATATACGAAAGCTGATGCGAAATATACGAAAGCTGATGCGAAATCTACGGCAGCAGATGCGAAATCTTCGAAGGCTGATGCGAAATCTACGGCAGTCGATGCGAAACCTTCGAGAGCCGATGCGAAATATACGACAGCCGATGCGAAATCTACGGCAGCCAACGTGAAATCTTCGAGAGCCGATGCAAAATCTTCGAGAGTCGATGTGAAATATATGGCAGTCGATGCGAAATCTACGAGCCGATGTGAAATCTTCGAAAGCTGATGCGAAATTTTCGAAAGCTGATGCGAAATTTTCGAAAGCTGATGCGAAATTTTCGAAAGCTGATGCGAAATATATGGCAGCTGATGCGAAATTTTCGAGAGCCGATGCGAAATTTTCGGCAGCTGATGCGAAATGTTCGAAAGCTGATGCGAAATTTTCGAGAGCCGATGCGAAATTTTCGGCAGCTGATGCGAAATGTTCGAAAGCTGATGCGAAATTTTCGAGAGCCGATGCGAAATTTTCGGCAGCTGATGCGAAATGTTCGAAAGCTGATGCGAAATCTACGGCAGCCAATGTGAAATCTTCGAAGGCTGATGCGAAATCTTCGGGAGCCGATGCGAAATATATGGCAGCCGATGTGAAATCTTCGAGAGCCGATGTGAAATCTTCGAGAGCCGATGTGAAATCTTCGAGAGCCGATGTGAAATCTTCGAGAGCCGATGTGAAATCTTCGAGAGCCGATGTGAAATCTTCGAGAGCCGATGTGAAATCTTCGAGAGCCGATGTGAAATCTTCGAGAGCCGATGTGAAATCTTCGAGAGCCGATGTGAAATCTTCGAGAGCCGATGTGAAATCTTCGAGAGCCGATGTGAAATCTTCGAGAGCCGATGTGAAATCTTCGAGAGCCGATGTGAAATCTTCGAGAGCCGATGTGAAATCTTCGAGAGCCGATGTGAAATCTTCGAGAGCCGATGTGAAATCTTCGAGAGCCGATGTGAAATCTTCGAGAGCCGATGTGAAATCTTCGAGAGCCGATGTGAAATCTTCGAGAGCCGATGTGAAATCTTCGAGAGCCGATGTGAAATCTTCGAGAGCCGATGTGAAATCTTCGAGAGCCGATGTGAAATCTTCGAGAGCCGATGTGAAATCTTCGAGAGCCGATGTGAAATCTTCGAGAGCCGATGTGAAATCTTCGAGAGCCGATGTGAAATCTTCGAGAGCCGATGTGAAATCTTCGAGAGCCGATGTGAAATCTTCGAGAGCCGATGTGAAATCTTCGAGAGCCGATGTGAAATCTTCGAGAGCCGATGTGAAATCTTCGAGAGCCGATGTGAAATCTTCGAGAGCCGATGTGAAATCTTCGAGAGCCGATGTGAAATCTTCGAGAGCCGATGTGAAATCTTCGAGAGCCGATGTGAAATATACGGCAGCTGATGCGAAATCTACGGCAGCCTATGCGAAATCTACGGCAGCCTATGCGAAATCTACGGCAGCCTATGCGAAATCTACGGCAGCCTATGCGAAATCTACGGCAGCCTATGCGAAATCTACGGCAGCCTATGCGAAATCTACGGCAGCCTATGCGAAATCTACGGCAGCCTATGCGAAATCTACGGCAGCCTATGCGAAATCTACGGCAGCCTATGCGAAATCTACGGCAGCCTATGCGAAATCTACGGCAGCCTATGCGAAATCTACGGCAGCCTATGCGAAATCTACGGCAGCCTATGCGAAATCTACGGCAGTTGATGCGAAATCTACGGC